>NZ_JBVJCD010000012.1:106694-142587 GCF_055588985.1 Streptomyces sp. NPDC041970 | reverse complement strand
ACGACGGCATAGTGGCGACCTGCGTGCTCTTTGAGTTCCCATGGCATGTCGGCAGGCTGCCACAGATGCCCTGTCGGAGGCTCGCGGGTATCCCGCGTCTCACCTGGGTGCAACCCGTCCAGTGTTTGCGGGACAGCCCTTAGGCCGTGTATCGAAAGTGGATCTTGGTGATGGATATTTATGGTTCATGGCGCGGTGAGATCCCACGAATGAACAGTGGTCGGTACTGGAGCCGTTGTTGCCGAGGGCAACGAAGGCGGAACGGCTGGTTCAAGTTGTTACAACGCTTGATGATCTCGTTGGACCGTTCAATGGCACCGAGGTAGGCGGCAAGAAGACTGTCCACGGTCTCACCCTCGGCGAGATCCATGCTGAAATCCGAATGCTCGACATCGGCACCCTCGAAGACCCAGGCGCACCAGTAAAGATCCGCCGCCGTCAGGTGCTTGACCAGGCCGACAACGCTGGTGCCACAGGGCACCCCAGGCGCTCGCCCCTGCCTGTCATCAAAGCCCTGCGCCTTCACAACCACCGCTTCACGGACGTAGTGCAAGAACGTGAGCAATGTCGACTTCTCGTCGGAGTCGCTGCCAGGTGAGCCTACATGGCGGCACCATTGCGTCTCTGTCATCGGGGCACACTAACTTGATTCACTTTCGGAACGCACCTATAGCTACGTGATCGAGCGCTACGTGGCGAGGAAGGACTCGGACCACCAGCGCTATCGCGGCCTAAAAGGCCGTCGTGCCCTGCGGCCCGAGTAACCACAAGCCGAACACTCGCCCGCCACCTCATCCACGACGCGGCCGCGATCACCGACTCCGAGCTGAAGCCGCTCGCACCAGTTCCCCACAAAGCGGGGTTCCGCGATCACGCCGCCCTGGATGATACGCACCCATAACAATCAGTCAGGCGGCGGTGACTCACAGTGCGAGAGTCGTAAAAATTATTCCAGTCCGGGACATCTCGCTTCCTCGTAACTATTCTGCCCCTACGAGGCCACCTGGGCACTCCCTTCCGACTCACGCGAACCGCCTGTACTTATAGCTTCCAAACTCGGTCCAATGCGTCGTTCGCCAGGAAACGCGACCTCACCTCAATCTGGGCAGCAGTCGGCGAATCCACACCACTCGCCTCCCACGCGGCGAGTTCTGAATCGAAGTATGCCCTCCCCTTCTTGAGCTCCTTCACCTTGGATGACAACGGGGCATCTCCAAGGGAACTGTTGAGGCGATCAGTGAGGAGTGTCAGATTGCCTATCGAGTAGACCGGATCGCGATAGTCGGCCGATGCCGTTGATTGTGGCTTAATGTGCTCGATCGACCACGTCGTGAGGTTCTGCCCCGCCGGCAGCAGGCGTTCCAACTTCGCAAACGACATCAGCACGTAAGCGATGAAGATCTTGCGAGCTCGGAGCTTCTGCGCCAAGTTCAACTGAAGCGAGGGCGCATAGAACAACGAACAAAACGCTTGGTGAGCTCTCGCGCGATCGGGCAGACTCGCACGAAGCTTTACCTTCAGGTCCTCGATGGCCATCGCGACGTCACGGGCAGACGTAGCGCCCTCCAGTCGAACAGCGAAGCGATTATACCGACCACGCGTGCCACCAGTCGAACCACTATTCGTTAGTGCGTTATATTGAAAATGGAAAGATTCAACGAGTCTCAAGACTTCAACGACCTGCGCCTGCTTGATCAATCTCGTTTCTCGGAACTTGCGAGCTACGGCGAGGACCGTCGAGTTGGCTACAGTGACATTAAAGATCGCAAGCGCACGAACACTGTCTACGAATTCCGGGATCGCGAAGGCATTGCGAACCCCAGCACTCTTCGGATGAACCTGCACATTCTCAGACTCTAGCCACTCATAGGTTTCCGCATCTCCTTCAAGTTCCTCTAGATAGGAGAGGTGTGCGGCTGCACTGGCGGCCACAATGCGACTAATTTCCTTGAACAGTTCCGGCTCCTTCACCGCCTCTCGCCGGGAGTTCCAGGATTGCCAAATGAACCTATCCACAACATCCGCACTCACACGACCCAGCTGAACACGATCGACGATTCGTTCCCAGCGCCCCGCGATCGCCTTTCGATCATCAACCTCCGTGGCACCCCCGCGGATCAGCAGGTTCTTTACGAGGTCTGAAAGCCGCAAGTCCGCCCCGCGTGTATTCAGCGTCTCAAAGACCAGAAATCCGTCCTCCTCAGACGCCAACTCAACTTGGATCACACGTGCCTTCAAGGCGTTTGACCTTATGGACTTGAGGCGCTCAACCTGCTCATGCGGCGTCAATCCTTTGAGCTCAGCAAGAACCTTTTCCTCAAAGAAGTCTCGAGCCTCTCCGATTCGCTTAGCACTCACATTCCACTTCGCTCCAGATGGAATGGCATTCGGATTTTGAATGACCTCATAGAACATATTCTCAGGTCGACGCAAAACGGGATAACCATTTCCGTCGTCGTCCCTGACCATCAGGTATTTCTGCGTGACAACCGCCTGGCTATCCGCTACATCCGCATCAAAATTCTCGACATCACCGTTTTTGGCGGCCACTCCACGGAATGCGTCACGCACAACAGATAGAAGAATTGCACTTGTGGTCAGTCTCTGCTGGCCGTCAATGATCGAGTACGTATCATTGAAAAGATCCCTCTTCTCGCTCACCCACGTAACCGTGGACCCGAAGAAGAAATCCCCCTTCGCCAAGATGACATCGTCCCAAAAATCGATGAGTTGATCCTGGGACCAACTGTAAGGCCGCTGAAAGTTGGGAACCTCATACAGGCATTGTTGGAAACAAGTCTGTATGGTCTTTGTCTGACTCTCGATTGGAATCAGCTCATTACTTGAGATAACCTCGGACATCCCAACCCTCACACCTCGTCACGAAACACGTCAACTTAAACAGTAGCGCAAGCCCAAGGGCCTGCGCAGGTAGTTGAGTAAAGGCTTAACACGTCGTGCAGCGTGCCCAGTGGCGCTGGCTAGCGCAGTCGGGCTCGGCACGACCACCCGCTGCGGCTTGACACCGCACTTTGTCCCATGGATGCACCAGAGGACGGATGCTGCTAGACCCGGCCCCTTCTGACTTACGTGGCGAGAACGCGGGGCACCAGCATCTCTGGGCTTTGCCCCGAAGAGCGAAGCTGTACCCAGGATGTCCCAGACGTCGTAACCGCTTACCGTCTGCTGTAGCTTGGCCTGCACAGTCTCATTCGCAGCCGGCCCAGGCGAGAAGTGCGGGGCCTTGGAGCGTGACGCTCACGCTGCCGTCCAGCCAGACTTCCGGCACCCACGAACTCCTCGGGGATGGCGTTGGCGTCGACCCAGCGGCCCTGGGAGTGCTTACGTGGTTCTCGGGTTCGCCGGTCCCTTCGTGGGCGGCGAAGACGATCGTGCCAAGGGAGCACCAACCCAGACCACCGTCTCCAGGTTGACGTGATCGCTGCCGAAGTACCGGTAACGGACCAGATCGATGCTGCGACGATGCTCGCGCACAGCGTGCGCGTCGTAGCGAGCGAAGTCGCCGGCGACACAGATCAGGCGGGGAGCCCTCCACAGGACCTGGGCCGTGGTCTGCACTCCAAGCCTGTCGCGGAACAGGCTGTCGAAAGCGCTCCGGTGCCGGGTGAGCCACGACAGGTAATAGAGAGGCCCTGGTTGATCACGCCGGCGTCCGTGCCGCGTTTGTACTCAACGATCACGGGCGCACCATTCACGTCGAGACCGAACGAGTCGATCCGCCCTCCGTCGACGCAGTCGATGACGTACTCGCTGGCCAGGAAACGCACCCCAGCATCGTCTCCCATGTGCGCCTCGACGAGACTCTGCACATCCGTCTCGATGTCGGCAAGACGCGGCGTGACCTCAGTCGCGCCGTTTTTCGTTGTGTGGAACAGCTTCACGCCCCGACTTCCCCCTCGGCTAGGAGATCAACAACGTCGGGCGGGTGCAGATTTGTTTCCATACTCGGCCATGAGGCCGTGAGGAAAGCGTGTGGATGGGCTCTCCTTTTACCCACCCGTCGTACCGGACAGCCCACCCTCCGAAACCCAGCACGGGCGTTCCCATCCCATCCCATCCCAGCACCATCCCAGCACGGAAAAAAACCAAGGGTCCGACTCCGAAGAGTCGGACCCTATCTGACCTGCGTGTTTACTAGAACAGCGACGTAGTGATATGCCACCCACTACACATTGAAGCGGAACTCCACCACGTCCCCGTCCTGCATGACGTAGTCCTTGCCCTCCATGCGGGCCTTGCCCTTGGCGCGGGCCTCGGCCACCGAGCCGGTCTCGACGAGGTCGTCGAAGGAGATGATCTCGGCCTTGATGAAGCCCTTCTGGAAGTCGGTGTGGATCACACCGGCCGCCTCCGGGGCCGTGGCGCCCTTCTTGATGGTCCAGGCGCGGGCTTCCTTGGGGCCTGCCGTGAGGTAGGTCTGGAGGCCCAGGGTCTCGAAGCCGACGCGGCCGAGGGTGGCGAGGCCGGGCTCTTCCTGGCCCATGGACTGGAGCAGTTCCAGGGCCTCGTCGTCGTCCAGCTCGATCAGCTCGGACTCGATCTTGGCGTTCAGGAAGATGGCCTCGGCGGGGGCGACCAGGGCGCGCTGTTCGTTCTTGAAGTCCTCGTCGACCAGCTCGTCCTCGTCCACGTTGAAGACGTAGAGGAACGGCTTGGTGGTGAGCAGGTGCAGCTCGTGCAGGAGCCTGCCCTTCTCCGTGCCCGCCGTGATGCCGGCGGCGAAGAGGGTCTGGCCGGACTCCAGGATCTTCTGCGCCTCCTCGACCGCGGCCAGGACCGCGACCTTCTCCTTCTGGAGGCGGGACTCCTTCGTCAGGCGCGGGACGGCCTTCTCCACCGACTGGAGGTCGGCGAGGATCAGCTCGGTGTTGATCGTCTCGATGTCGTCCTTGGGCGAGACCTTGCCGTCGACGTGGACGACGTTCTCGTCCTTGAAGGCCCGGATCACCTGGCAGATCGCGTCGGACTCGCGGATGTTCGCGAGGAACTTGTTGCCCAGGCCCTCGCCCTCCGAGGCGCCCCGGACGATGCCGGCGATGTCGACGAAGTCGACCGTCGCCGGGAGGAGGCGCTGGGAGTTGAAGATCTCCGCGAGCTTGTTCAGGCGCGGGTCCGGGACGCCGACCACGCCGACGTTCGGCTCGATCGTGGCGAACGGGTAGTTGGCCGCCAGCACGTCGTTCTTGGTCAGGGCGTTAAACAGGGTCGACTTGCCGACATTCGGCAGACCGACGATTCCGATCGTGAGCGACACTTTGGCGACTTCCTGGAGTGAGGAGAGGGTCAGGGGCGTCCTGGCCCGGCCCGGTTGCGCGGGCCGGTCCCGGAGTGGACCGATTCTCCAGTTTACGGGCGGGCGCGCCCGCCCCGGTACGGGTCCACCGAAGCCCGCCGGGCCGCCCGCCGGGGCCTGCCGCCCTCCCCGCCCGCCAACCGCTCGTGCCTGTCCGAACCGCTCGTGCCGGCCGGGGCCTGCCGCCGCTTCCCGCCGCGCACCACCCGTGCCAGCCGGCACTCCCGCCACTCCTGCCCCGCACCACCCGTGTCTGCCCGTGTCGGCCGGGGCCTGCCGCCCCTACCCGCCCGTGTCTGCCCGCACCGCTCGGTTCCCTCGGGCCCACCGTCCCCCGGCCCGCTCGTGCCCGCCGCGCCTCAAGCGCCCCGGTACCGCGCACTCGTCCCTCGGGCCCACCATCCCTGCCCGCCCCGGCCCGTACGACCTTGCCGAACGCCCTCGCAGTGTCGTCGCGAGCCGTGTCCGCCGGGTCCGAACACGGCGGGTTTCCGCTGGTGTGACATCGAACGCAACGCCAAGGTCGACCAAAGCGCGTGTCCCTCGCCTGCTTCTTCCCGCCCGGCGACCTACGTTGTCCAGGTGGAGCAGCACAGGACACGACCCCCGCAGCGCAGGCAGCCCCCGAAGGCCCCGCCCGCCCCGCCGGCACCGGCACCGGCCGCGCCGGGTGGCGCCTTCGGTGAGAGTTCGGCCGTCTACCGCGCGGCCGGCAAGCCGGGCGGGCGGGTGCGACGGGTGCCGCCCGTGCCGCTGGTGCTGCGGCGGTTCCCCCATCCCCGGCTGACCGCGATCGGCGCGGGGCTGTTCGCGGTCGTCGCCATGGTCGTGCTGGGCTGTGCGGACCGGTTGCTGTTCGACGGCTCCACCCTGTTCTACGGGCTCCTCTTCCTGCCCGTCAGCGCGCTGACCGCGCTCTGGGTCCGCCCCGCCGACCTCGTCACCGCGCCGATCAGCGTGCCCATCGCCTTCGCCTTCGGGAGCTTCCCGATCTCCGGGGGCGCGGACGGTTTCGGCGGGCAGCTCATGGGCCTGGTGACCGCCCTCGCCGTCCAGGCCGGCTGGCTCTACGGGGGAACGCTGATCGCGGGCCTCATCGTCTCCGTACGCAAGGTGCGCGCGATGCGGGACCGGCCGCGTCCGCCGGTCCCGTCGGTTCCGGAGCCCGCCGCCGCGCGGCCCGTACGGGCCGGGGCGGGCGTACGGGCCGCGCGGCGGCCCCAGCGGCCGTGACGTCCGCGCGGGGCCACCGGGCCGCCGCCCCGACCGGGGCGCCTCCCCCGCCGACCCGCGCACCCCGCTGACCGTTCCGCCGCAACGACCGCACCGCCCCGAAGACGGCGAGGACCGCAGGGACCCCGCCGCCCGGAAACGGACAAGGACCCCGAGAACCGGAACGACCCCCGCCGCCCGGAAACGGGCAACGGCCGCGGTGACCGCGCAGACCGTGATGACCGCGCAGACCGCGCAGACCGCGCAGACCGCAAGGATCAGGTACGCCCCGAAGACCACGCGCGCCGCCGAGACCCGCCACTGCGAAGCCCCGCAACGCGGCAGCGCCCGCCCCCACCGGCCGTCGCCGATCGCCCTCGACGCCGCCGCGCGTCCCGCGTCAGGACCCGGCGCGCTCCGTGCTCGCCGCCGCCATCGCCGCACCGACGATGCCCGCGTTGTTCTGCAACTGCGCCGGGACCAGCTCCGCACGGACCTTCTCGATCAGCGGCAGGAACTTCTCCGCCTTGCGGCTGACGCCGCCGCCGATGATGAACAGCTCCGGCGAGAACAGCATCTCCACGTGGAGCAGGTACTTCTGGACCCGGTGGGCCCAGTGGTGCCAGCTCAGGTCCTCGTCGTCCTTGGCCTTCGTGGAGGCGTGCTTCTCCGCTTCGTGGCCGTGCAGCTCCAGGTGGCCCAACTCCGTGTTGGGGACGAGGCGGCCGTCGGTGAAGACCGCGCTGCCGATGCCCGTGCCGAACGTCAGCATGATGACCGTCCCCTTGCGGCCCTTGCCCGCGCCGAACGTCATCTCCGCGACCCCGGCCGCGTCCGCGTCGTTGAGGATCGTCACGGGCTGCCCGATCCGCCGGCCCAGCAGGGCGCGGGCGTCCGTGTCGATCCAGCCCTTGTCCACGTTGGCCGCGGTGCGGGTGACGCCGTCCGTGACCACCCCCGGAAACGTGATGCCGACCGGGCCCGACCAGCCGAACTGGTCGACGACCTCGGCCACGCAGTCGGCCACGTCCGCGGGCGTGGCCGGCTGCGGTGTCAGTACCTTGTGGCGTTCCTGAGCCAGGTCGCCGCGGTCCAGGTCCACGGGGGCGCCCTTGATCCCTGAGCCGCCGATGTCCACACCGAAGATCTCCATGGAACCCACGGTACGGGGCGCTCGGGCGGCTTGCGCGACTGCGGGCCGAACCGTGATCCGCGCGCGGCGGCCCTACTCGGCCGAAAGGGCCGCGGCCTCGGCGCGCAGGTCCCGGCGCAGCTCCTTGGGGAGGGAGAAGGTGATCGACTCGTCGGCCGTCTTCACCGTCTCCACGTCGGCGTAACCGCGCTCCGCGAGCCATTCCAGGACGCCGTCGACCAGGACGTCCGGCACCGAGGCCCCGGAGGTCAGGCCGACCGTGGTCACGCCCTCCAGCCACGCCTCGTCGATCTCGTGGGCGAAGTCGACCAGGTGGGCGGCGGGGGCGCCGGCGTCGAGGGCGACCTCGACCATGCGGATGGAGTTGGAGGAGTTCTTGGAGCCGACCACGATGACCAGCTCGGCGTCCTCCGCGAGCTTCTTCACCGCGACCTGGCGGTTCTGCGTGGCGTAGCAGATGTCGTCGCTGGGCGGCGAGAGGAGGTTCGGGAACTTCGCCTTGAGGGCATCGACCGTCTCCATCGTCTCGTCGACGGAGAGGGTGGTCTGGGAGAGCCAGACGACCTTCGACTCGTCGCGGACCTCGACGTTCGCCACGTCCTCGGGGCCGTCGACCAGCGTGATGTGGTCGGGGGCCTCGCCGGAGGTGCCGATGACCTCCTCGTGGCCCTCGTGGCCGATCAGGAGGATGTCGTAGTCCTCCTTGGCGAACCGGACGGCCTCCTTGTGCACCTTGGTGACCAGCGGGCACGTCGCGTCGATGGTGGCGAGCCTGCGCTCGGCGGCCTCCGCGTGGACGGTGGGCGCGACGCCGTGCGCGGAGAACATCACGATGGAGCCCTCGGGCACCTCGGCGGTCACGTCGACGAAGATCGCGCCCTTCTTCTCCAGGGTCTGCACGACGTACTTGTTGTGCACGATCTCGTGGCGGACGTAGATCGGCGCCCCGTACTGCTCCAGAGCCTTCTCCACGGCGATCACGGCACGGTCCACACCCGCGCAGTAGCCACGGGGAGCGGCGAGGAGGACACGGCGGGCAGGAGTCGCAGTCATGCGTCCCATCGTAAGGCCGTGCCGAACAGGCGCGAGGACGGCCGGGTCGGGAGACTGGTCGCGACGCGCGGACAACGGGCGGCGGACGGTGATGGAGGGTCGATGACGTCGGTGTCGGGGAGCAGTACGGACCGGGGCGGGCTGCGGCGGACGCTGGGATTCAAGGACCTGGTGGTCTACGGGCTCCTCTTCATCGCCCCGATGGCCCCGGTCGGGGTGTTCGGGGCGCTGGACGCGAAGTCCGGCGGCGCGGTGGCGCTCGTCTACCTCGTGGCGACCGTCGTCATGGCGTTCACCGCGTTCAGTTACGCGCAGATGGTCCGGGTCGCCCCCCTGGCGGGCTCGGTCTTCACGTACGCCCGCAAGGGGCTCGGGGAGGGGCCGGGGTTCATCGCCGGGTGGATGGCGATGCTCGACTACCTGCTGATCCCGGCCGTCGCCTACCTCTTCTCCGGCATCGCGATGAACGCGCTGGTCCCCGAGGTGTCCCGGTGGGTGTGGACGGCGATCGCGGTGCTGGTGACCACGCTGCTCAACCTCTGGGGCGTACGCGCGGCGGCCCGCGTCGGCTTCGCGGTGCTGGCGATGGAGATCCTGGTGCTGCTGGTGTTCGTGGTGTCGGCCGCGGTCGTCCTCGTACGGGACGGGGCGCAGCGCGGCTGGCTGACGCCGCTGACCGGGGACGCCGGGTTCTCGGCCGCGGCGGTGCTGGGCGCGGTGTCGATCGCGGTGCTCTCCTACCTCGGCTTCGACGCGATCGCCTCGTTCGCCGAGGAGGTGACGGGCGGCTCGCGGAAGGTGGCGCGGGCGGTGCTGTGCTGCCTGGTGCTGGCGGGGGTCCTGTTCGTGGCGCAGTCCTATCTGGCGGCGCTGCTGGAGCCGGTCTCCTCGGCGGAGCTGGCGGCCGATCCGGCGGCGCAGGGCTCGGCGTTCTACGACGCGGTGGACGCCTCGGTGGGGACCTGGCTGCACGATCTGGTGGCGGTCAGCAAGGCCATCGGGGCGGCGTTCGCCGCGCTGGCGGGGCAGGCCGCCGCCGGGCGCCTGGTGTTCGCGATGGCGCGTGAGCGGCGGTTGCCGTCGTTCCTCGCGAGGGTCGACCCGGCGTCGGGGGTGCCGCGCGTGGCGCTGCTGGGGGCGGCGATCGTGACGCTGGTGGCCGCGGTGTGGGCGGCCCGGCGCGACGACGGCCTGGACCACCTGGTCTCCGTGGTGGACATCGGCGCGCTCACCGCGTTCGTGCTGCTGCACGCATCGGTGATCGGCTGGTTCGCGGTGCGCCGGATGGCGGGGCCGCCGGTGTGGTGGCGGCACGTGCTGGTCCCGGTGGTCGGTGCGGGCGTGCTGATCGCGGTCATCGTGGAGGCGACGACGAGCGCGCAGATCGTGGGCGTGTGCTGGCTCGGCGCGGGGCTGGTCGTCCTGGCGGTGCAGGGCACGGGGCGGCGGACCGGCGGGAAGCGGTGAGCGGGACCGGCGGGAAGCCGGGCCCGGCGGAAGGCGGTGGACGAGCCCAGCGGTGAACAGGCCCGGCGGTGAGCGGGGGCGGCGGGAAGCGGTGAACCGGACCGGACCGGCGGGCAGCGGTGGGCGGACCCGGCGCACGCGGTCGGGGCGCGCGTACGGGTGCGTAGCGCGCCGTCCGTGTACGGCGACGGGGGCCGGGGGCCGCCCTGCCGGTCGTTCTCCGTGGGCGCGGTCCGTGTACGGCGACGGGGGCCCGCGGTCTCCGTGCACGGACCGCGCCTCGGGGTCCGGCGCGCGGGGCCGCGGCCGCGGCCCCCGTGCCTCCGGGGCCGGGCGCGCGGGGCGGGGCTCTTGTCGGTGGCTGCCGATACGCTCGCCCGTATGGCTCTCAACACGTCCGCGGAAGCGCCGCTGCCCGTCGGCGAGGTCTCCCGGCTCATCGGGGGGTGGATCGACCGGCTCGGCGCCATCTGGGTGGAGGGGCAGATCACCCAGTTGTCACGGCGGCCGGGGGCCGGGGTGGTCTTCCTGACGCTGCGCGACCCCTCCCATGACATCTCGGTGAGCGTGACCTGCTTCCGGCAGGTCTTCGACCGGATCGCCGACGTGGTGACGGAGGGCGCGCGGGTCGTCGTCCTGGCCAAGCCCGAGTGGTACGCGCCGCGCGGCCAGTTGTCACTGCGGGCGACGGACATACGGCCGGTCGGGATCGGCGAGCTGCTGGTGCGGCTGGAGCAACTGAAGAAGTCGCTCGCCGCCGAGGGGCTGTTCGCGCTGGACCGCAAGAAGCCGCTGCCCTTCCTGCCGCAGCTCGTCGGGCTGGTCTGCGGGCGCGCCTCGGCCGCCGAGCGCGACGTGCTGGAGAACGCCCGGCGCCGCTGGCCGGCCGTGCGCTTCGAGGTCCGCAACGCCGCGGTGCAGGGGGTCAACGCGGTCAGCCAGGTGGTGCGGGCGATCGAGGAACTGGACGCGCTGGACGAGGTCGACGTGATCGTGGTGGCACGGGGCGGCGGCAGCGTCGAGGACCTGCTGCCGTTCTCCGACGAGCGGGTGGTCCGGGCGGTGGCGGCCTGCCGTACGCCGGTGGTCTCCGCGATCGGCCACGAGCCGGACTCCCCGCTGCTGGACCTGGTCGCGGACCTGCGCGCCTCCACGCCCACCGACGCGGCCAAGAAGGTCGTCCCGGACGTGGGCGAGGAGGTGGAGCGGGTCCAGCAGTTGCGGGACCGGGCGCTGCGGACCGTACGGGGGATGCTGGACCGGGAGGAGCGGGGGCTGGCGCACGCGCTGGCCCGCCCCGCGATGGAGCGGCCCCAGCGGTTGGTGGACGAGCGCGAGGCGGAGGTCGACGCGCTGCTCGGGCGCGGCCGCCGGGTGCTGGGCCATCTGCTGGACCGGGCCGACTCGGAGCTGGCGCACACCCGTGCCCGCGTCGTCTCGCTGTCGCCCGCCGCCACGTTGGAGCGCGGGTACGCGGTGCTCCAGCGCGCCGACGGGCATGTCGTGCGCTCCCCCGACGAGGCCGGGGCCCCCGGCGCGCTTCTTCGGGCGCGGGTGTCGGAGGGCGAGTTCGCGGTGCGGGTGGAGGGGTGACCGGCTCCCCCGGACCGGCGGGGCGGGCGGGGCGGGGACCGCTCCGCGGGCGGGCCGTCCGCCGGTGGGCGACGCCCGCGATGTCGTAGCAGCTCACACTTAGGGTGGACCACATGACGGACGACGGTACGGCGGCGGCAGCCGCGACGGACATGCTCGGGTACGAGCAGGCGCGGGACGAGCTGATCGAGGTCGTGCGCCGGCTGGAGGCGGGCGGCACCACGCTGGAGGAGTCGCTGGCCCTGTGGGAGCGGGGCGAGGAGCTGGCGAAGGTCTGCCGGCGCTGGCTGGAGGGCGCCCGCGCCCGGCTGGACGCGGCGCTGGCCGGTCCGGACGCGTCCGGCGCGGACCCGGCCGCCGGCGGCTGAGCCGTCCCGCCCGGTTCGCCGGGGCGGTCGGTCCGCCGGTGGTCGCACGGGGCGGGGAGCGGCGGGGTCGGCCCCGTACAGGTGCCGCCGCCCGGCTCGGCCGTCGGCGGTCCGGGCGGGCCCGGCGGTGGTCGGCGGGCCCGGTCCGGTACAGGAGGGGCGTCCTGGCGCAAGGCGCGCGGAGTGTTGCGTGGGTCACACCGCACCGGTTTAGTTGAAAGTTAACCTAACTTGGCCTACGGTCGGGCGTGTAACCAAGCCTCGCCCTCCGGAAGGTATGCCCCCGATGTCCCTCGTTCTCGACCCCGCCGCCCAGGACCTCCTCTTCCGCGAGGCGCGCACCGCCAACACCTTCACCGACGAGCCGGTGACCGACGAGCAGGTCCAGGCCATCTACGACCTGGTGAAGTACGGTCCGACCGCCTTCAACCAGTCGCCGCTGCGCGTCGTCCTGGTCCGCTCCCCCGAGGCCCGCGAGCGCCTGGTGCGGCACATGTCCGAGGGCAACCGCCCCAAGACCGCCGCCGCCCCGCTGGTCGCGATCCTCGCCGCCGACAACGAGTTCCACGAGGAGCTTCCGGCGCTGCTTCCGCACTTCCCGCAGGTCAAGGACCTCTTCTTCGCCGAGCGCTCGGTCCGCGAGTCCGCCGCCGGCCTCAACGCCGCGCTCCAGGCCGCCTACTTCATCATCGGCGTCCGCGCCGCCGGTCTGGCCGCCGGCCCGATGAACGGCTACGACGCGGCGGGCCTCCAGAAGGAGTTCCTGGACGACGACCACACCCCGCTGATGGTCGTCAACATCGGCAAGCCGGGCGAGGACGCCTGGTTCCCGCGCAGCCCGCGCCTCTCCTACGACGAGGTCGTCACCACCGTCTGAGCCGGCACGGCACGCGGCCCGTGCCGCGCGCACGCGAAGGGCCCCGGCCACCCGTGTCTTCCGGGTGTCCGGGGCCCTTCGCCTACCGGGCGGGAGGGATGGGTCAGGAGGCCTGCGGGGCGGCCGGCCGCGTCTTCAGCGCCGCCGCCATCTCGATGAGGCTCGCCTTGGGGGCCGAACCGGTCACCACCGTCGTGTGCCCCTTCTCCTCCAGGACGAGGGCGTCGTACTTCGAGCCCTCCCAGTACCGCCACGAGCGGCCCGCGACCGTCTCGGCGGTCCCGGTGTCCTCGGCGCCGCGGGTGACCTCGGGGATGTACGTGCGCGCGGCGGCGGTGGACTGCTCGACCGCGACGTACTTGCCGTCCGGGTCGAGGAAGCCGATGTGCCAGGCCTTGCCCGCGGCGACGTCGTACGTGACGGACGTCGGCTTCCACTTCGCGGGCAGCCCCTCCGGGGCGGCCACCGGGTAGGGAGCGGCCGTGCGCACCGTCGCCAGCTCCACGGAGAAGTCCACGGCCTTCATCGGCTGGGCGTTCTCGTCGTGCGGGATGAAGATGTAGATGACGCCGGCACAGGCGGCGATCACCAAGGTCGACAGGAACATGTCCCGGACCGTCTGCTTGCCTCGCTTGCTTGCCACGGCGTCCATGGTGGCACGCGCCCTGACACGCCCGGCCGCAGGGTGGGGCGGCAGGGCGCGGGGTGGTTTCCGGCGGGCGCGACGCCGCCGGAGGACGGTGGACGCATCGGCGCTCATGCGTGACCCGCCCTGCTCATTTTATCGACCTACCGATAGAGTCACAGCACCCTCATATCCGGTCGTCGCCGTACAGAAAGGTGCGCTCCGATGTCCGAGCATCATCTGCCGTCCCAGCTCGAGGTCTCCCCGGAGGCCCCCGACCGCAACCTGGCCCTGGAGTTGGTCCGCGTCACCGAGGCCGCCGCCATGGCCGCCGGGCGGTGGGTGGGCCGCGGCGACAAGATCGGCGCGGACGGCGCCGCCGTGAAGGCCATGCGGACCCTGGTCTCGACCGTCTCGATGAACGGCGTCGTCGTCATCGGCGAGGGCGAGAAGGACGAAGCGCCCATGCTGTTCAACGGCGAGCGGGTCGGCGACGGCACCGGCGCCGAGGTCGACATCGCGGTCGACCCGATCGACGGCACCACGCTCAACGCCAAGGGGATGCCGAACGCGATCGCCGTCCTGGCGGCCGCCGACCGCGGCGCGATGTTCGACCCCTCGGCGGTCTTCTACATGGACAAGCTGGTCACGGGGCCGGAGGCGGCGGACTTCGTCGACATCAACGCCCCCGTCTCGGTGAACATCCGGCGCGTCGCCCGCGCGAAGAACTCCACCCCCGAGGACGTCACCGTCGTCATCCTCGACCGCCCCCGCCACGAGGGCATCGTCAAGGAGATCCGCGAGACGGGCGCCCGGATCAAGTTCATCTCGGACGGCGACGTCGCGGGCTCGATCATGGCGGCCCGCGAGGGCACCGGCGTGGACCTGCTCATGGGCATCGGCGGTACGCCCGAGGGGATCATCTCGGCGTGCGCCATAAAGTGCCTGGGCGGTGTGATCCAGGGCAAGCTCTGGCCCAAGGACGACGCGGAGCGGCAGCGCGCGCTGGACGCGGGCCACGATCTGGACCGGGTGCTCTCCACCGACGACCTGGTCAGCGGCGACAACGTGTTCTTCGTGGCGACGGGGATCACCGACGGCGAGCTGATGCGCGGGGTGCGGTACCGCGCGGAGACGGCGAGCACCGAGTCGATCGTGATGCGCTCCAAGTCCGGCACGATCCGGACGATCTCCTCCACCCACCGGCTGTCGAAGCTGCGCGCGTACAGCGCCATCGACTTCGACCGGGGGCAGTGACGTACGGGGAAACGGCCGGGGGTGCGGGAGCGGCGCTCCGCTCCCGCACCCCGCGCGTTCTCCCGCTTCCCGCGGCCTTCCGCTCGGGGCTCAGCCGGCGGCGGCTATGCGGTCGGCCGTCGCCGCGGCCGTCAGCTCGATGTCGCGGCGCCGACGCCGGGCCAGCGCCACCCGGCGCTCGGCGGCGGTGAGCCCGCCCCACACCCCGTACGGCTCGGGCTGCATCAGCGCGTGCTCCCGGCACTCCACCATGACCGGGCAGCGGGCGCACACCCGCTTGGCGGCCTCCTCGCGGGCCAGCCGGGCGGCGGTCGGCTCCTTCGACGGGGCGAAGAACAGGCCCGCCTCGTCACGGCGGCAGGCCGCCTCCGAATGCCAGGGGCCCGCCTCGTCCTCCCGGGCGGGGGTCCGCTGGGCAGGAACGGCGGCGACCTGCAGGGGCTGATGCGGCGGTTGCAGCACGGTCTACTCCTGACGACGGCTACGGCTTCGCGAGCGAGAGTCGATGCAGCACTCCCTACCCGCTGTGCGTACGCCTAAGCACTGCGTGGCACGGGCGCGCGGCGCACCGCGACGCCTCCGCGCGCCCTTCTGGCCGGAACGCGCGGGGCATCCGGCCCGCCGCGCTCAGTGGCCGAGGTGCTTGCGCAGCCGCTTCTGGAGGTCCGCGACGAACGTGCCCCGCTTGGGCCGCGCCTCGACGCTGCCGAGCAGCGAGAAGCCGTTCACCACGACCACCGGCGCTTCCGGATCGGCCGATTCGAGGGACCTGACCTCGAAGCTGCCGAGCACCCCCGTGCCGCTGCCGCGCAGCGAGATGTTCTCCGGGACCCGGATGTCGACGCTGCCGAAGACGGACGTCGCGTTGATGACGGTGAGGCGTTGGCCGAAAAGCGCTTCGGTGAGGTCGATCTCGACGCTGCCGAAGATCGAGAAGGCGTTCGTCCGGGCGCCGACCCGCCAACGCCCCTTGCGCACCGCGCTGCTGAAGACCGCGACGAG
Organism: Streptomyces sp. NPDC041970; assembly: GCF_055588985.1. NCBI lineage: Bacteria > Bacillati > Actinomycetota > Actinomycetes > Kitasatosporales > Streptomycetaceae > Streptomyces > Streptomyces sp. NPDC041970. The sequence goes on along the minus strand of NZ_JBVJCD010000012.1, from coordinate 126,666 downwards.
GCTGTCCACGGGCTCGCCCGAGGCCGCGGGGCCGTAGGCGTACGTCCGGGGGTCGCGGCGCTGGGCGGCGGGGTCGGGACAGGCGGGCAGATCGCGGACGAGCGGCTGGAGTTCGCCGACGGTCCTGGCCCGGTAGACCAGGTCGATCCGCTCCGCGTGCTCGTCCGCCGTCAGCCGGCCCTCGGCCATCGCCTCCCGCAGGATGTCCGCGATCCGGTCGCGGTCGGCGTCGGAGGCGCGCAGGCCGCCGCCTTCCGGGACGTCGGCGTAGGCGGGCACGGCCGGTGTGGCGGGCTGCTGGGGCTGCTTCTCGGGGTCCACCGGCCCAGCGTACCCAGACGCGATAGATCGCGACCAGCCCTTCGACCGGCGCGCCCCGCGCACGGGGCGCGTCGGCCCGCCGGGGCCGTCCGGGGTGAGCCCCACCTCACAGGTCCGGGGCCGGGGCGGCGTCTTACCCTGGGGGATGCGCTGCCCGAGGAAGGCCAGCCGCTGTCGCCGAGTGAGGAAAAGGCCCGTCATGCCAGAGTTTGCGTACTCCGATCTGCTCCCCCTGGGAGAGGACACCACGCCGTACCGTCTGGTGACCACCGAGGGCGTCTCCACCTTCGAGGCCGACGGGCGCACGTTCCTCAAGGTCGCGCCGGAGGCGCTGCGCACGCTGGCGGCCGAGGCGATGCACGACATCGCGCACTACCTGCGCCCGGCCCACCTGGCGCAGCTGCGGCGGATCGTCGACGACCCCGAGGCGTCCTCCAACGACAAGTTCGTCGCGCTGGACCTCCTGAAGAACGCGAACATCGCGGCCGCGGGCGTCCTGCCGATGTGCCAGGACACCGGCACCGCGATCGTCATGGGCAAGCGCGGGCAGAACGTGCTGACCGAGGGCGGTGACGAGGAGGCCCTGTCGCACGGCGTCTACGACGCGTACACCAAGCTCAACCTGCGCTACTCGCAGATGGCCCCGCTGACCATGTGGGACGAGAAGAACACCGGCTCCAACCTCCCGGCCCAGATCGAGCTGTACGCCACCGACGGCGGCGCGTACAAGTTCCTCTTCATGGCCAAGGGCGGCGGCTCGGCCAACAAGTCCTTCCTCTACCAGGAGACGAAGGCCGTCCTGAACGAGGCCTCCATGATGAGGTTCCTGGAGGAGAAGATCCGTTCGCTGGGCACCGCGGCCTGCCCGCCGTACCACCTGGCGATCGTGGTGGGCGGCACCTCGGCCGAGTTCGCCCTGAAGACCGCGAAGTACGCCTCGGCCCACTACCTGGACGAGCTGCCCACCGAGGGCTCCCCCACCGGACACGGCTTCCGGGACAGGGAGTTGGAGGAGAAGGTCTTCGAGCTGACGCAGCGGATCGGCATCGGCGCGCAGTTCGGCGGCAAGTACTTCTGCCACGACGTGCGCGTGGTGCGCCTGCCCCGGCACGGGGCCTCGCTGCCCGTCGCCATCGCCGTTTCCTGCTCGGCGGACCGCCAGGCCACCGCGAAGATCACCGCCGAGGGCGTCTTCCTGGAGCAGTTGGAGACGGACCCGGCGCGCTTCCTGCCCGACACCACCGACGAGCACCTCGACGAGGCCGGGGACGTCGTGGAGATCGACCTGAACCGGCCGATGGACGAGGTGCTGGCCGAGCTGACCAAGTACCCGGTCAAGACCCGCCTCTCGCTGACCGGGCCGCTGGTCGTGGCGCGCGACATCGCCCACGCCAAGATCAAGGAGCGGTTGGACGCGGGCGAGGAGATGCCGCAGTACCTGAAGGACCACCCGGTCTACTACGCCGGTCCCGCCAAGACGCCCGAGGGGTACGCCTCCGGCTCCTTCGGCCCGACGACGGCGGGCCGGATGGACAGCTACGTGGCCCAGTTCCAGGCCGCCGGCGGCTCCAAGGTGATGCTCGCCAAGGGCAACCGCAGCAAGCAGGTCACCGACGCCTGCGACGCGCACGGGGGCTTCTACCTCGGCTCGATCGGCGGGCCCGCCGCGCGCCTGGCGCAGGACTGCATCAAGAAGGTCGAGGTCGTCGAGTACGAGGAGCTGGGCATGGAGGCCGTCTGGCGCATCGAGGTGGAGGACTTCCCCGCGTTCATCGTCGTCGACGACAAGGGCAACGACTTCTTCACCGAGCCGGCCCCCGCGCCGACGTTCACCAGCATCCCGGTGCGGGGGCCGGGCCTGGGCTGACCCGGCGGTGACGGGGCCGCCCGGCGGCCGGCGCGGGCCGGGCCGGGCGCTCCCGTACGACGCTGACCCACACCGGCGCCCTGCCGCCGTACGGCGGTGGGGCGCGGGGGCCTTCACCGCCGTACGGCGGTGGGGCGCGGGGGCCTTCAGCCGTCCAGCAGGCCCGACGTCGCCACCAGATACCCCAGTTGGGCCCGGCTGGTGCTGCCCAACTGCTCGGAGACCTTGCGCATGTGCTCGGCCACGCTGCGGCGGCTCATGCCGATGCGGCGGGCGATGGCGGCGTCCGTCTCGCCGTTCACGACGGCCTGGAGGATGGCGCGTTGGAGGTCGGAGGTGACCACCGGGGTGCGCAGCGGTGCGCGTTCGGGCCGGACCGGGACCGCGCGGGACCACGCCTCGTCGAAGTGGCGGGCCAGGAAGCGGACCAGGGACGGGTGCCGGACGCGCAGGGCGGTGTGCGGTTCGTCGGAGAACGGGATGAAGGCGAGGTCCCGGTCGAAGACGATGAACCGGTCCACGACCTCGGCGACCGTCCGGATCTCGGCGCCCTCGGCGGTCACCTGCTCGATGTAGGCGAGGGTGGCGCGGTCGGAGCGGACGGTGTGCTGGTAGAGGGTGCGCTGCCGGATGCCGCGCCGCAGGTTGCCCAGGTCGCGCGGGAGCGAGGCGGCCAGGACGTGGGCCGGCCGGCCGCCGCCGGGGTGGGCGGTGCGGACCTCGGCGCGGCAGCCGCTGACCCCGGCGTCCAGCGCCTTGTTGATGACGGCCTCGCCCGTGAGCCGGGTGAGGGCGGGGCGCTCCTGGCGGTGCACCTCCGCGTACAGGCCCTCGAAGGCGGCGAGCGCGGTGTGGGCGGACCGCAGCGTGCGGCGCTGCTCGACGATCGCCTCCTCCAGCGGGGCGAGCGCGGCGGCGGAGGCGGTCTCCGGCGGTACGGGGACGAGGTGTCCGGGCGATTCCGGGTCGGCCACCACCAGGTGCAGGGCCCGCAGGCAGGAGGGCGCCGCCCCGGCGGGCAGGCTGCCCTGGGTCAGCGCACGCCGATAGGTCGCCAGCGCCGCCTCGCAGGGGTGTTCCGGCAACGACCGGTCCGACGGTGATTCACGGCATTCACATGCCGGTGAGGGGGAATGATCGGCCTTCACAAGGATGCAGATTACCTTTGTGCACGCGGGAGGCCACCGCCGAACTCCCCGACCTCCCCCAGGATGTGGGGGTGAATTCGGGAAACGGCGGCGCGGACGGGCGGGCGGCGGGCGGGGCGGGCGACAGCCCCTCGGCCGCGCGGGACGCCGTGGTCCGCGAGCGGCGTTTCCGCTTCCTCGTCGCCGGTTACGCGGTGTCCTCGTACGGCACGTTCCTGAACATGGTGGCGCTCAACCTCTTCGTCTACGAGACGACGGGGCGGGCGCTGGCCATGGGCCTGTTCATGGCGGTGCGGCTCGCCTCCGGTTTCGTCGCGGGGCTGGTCGCGGGCGGGCTGCTGGCCCGCTTCTCCGCGAAGGGCGTCATGCTCTGGGCCAACGTGGCCCAGGGCGCCGTGATGCTGGTGCTCGTCCTGGCGCCGGACGCCCTGCTGACCGGGGCGCTGACGGCCGTGTCGGTGGTGGTCGGGGCGTGCGGGACGCTGTTCATGGTGGCGTTGCGCAGCTCGATCCCGGAGATGGTCGGCGAGGAGCGCAGGGCGTGGGCGAACTCCCTCTCCATCACCGGCCGTTCCCTGGCCATGGTGGCGGGCTTCGCCTCCGCGGGCGTGGTGGTCTCCCTCGTCGGGTACACCGCGGCCTTCCTGGTCGACATGGCGACTTTCGCGGTGTGCGCGGCGACGGTGGCCCTGCTGCCGATCGCGGGCGGGGCGTCGGGCGGCCGGGCGGGTGGCGGTCCGGACGGGGCTTCGGCGCACAAGAGCGGTGCTTCGGCGCGGAAGGGCGGGCCGCGGCGCAGGCCCGCGGCGTTCCTGGCGCTCGCCGCCGCGCCGGGTCTGGGGCTGATGGTGGCCCTGCGCGGGGTGGACGCGTTCGGCTCGTCGTCGCACAACGCGGCGCTGCCGGTCCACTCCGCCGCGCTGGACGCCTCGAACCCGGCGGTCTTCGTCAGCGCGTTCTGGTGTGTGTGGGCGCTCGGCAACATCGGGGCGCAGCAGGTGGTCCAGCGGTACGTCCGGCGCACCGGCCGCTCGGTGGGGGCGCTCGGCTTCGGGTACGGCACGGTGGTGATGTCGGCGGCGTTCATCGCCGCGTTCGCCGGGTTCCCGCTGGGGGTGACGGCGGTGATCGCGCTCGTCGCGGGGGCGGCGGACGGTCTGACGGAAGTCGCGTACACCTCGCACCTCCAGACACTTCCGGCCAGTTTGCGGGCGCACGCCTTCGGTCTTTCGGCCACCTTGGAGAACCTCGGTTTCGGTGTCGGCATGATCCTGGTGGCGGCGGCGCTCGACCGGTTCTCCCCGCCGGTGGTCGTCGGCTGGTCCCATGGCGCGGCCATCGCCGTGGCCGCGGTGTTCCTGCTGAGGGTGGGGTGGCTGCGGCGGGCGGGGCGTGCGGGGCGTGCGGGGCGGCGAAGGGAGGAGTCGGGTGAGGGACGACCGGATCGCGGTGATCGGGACGGCACTGAGGTTCCCCGGAGCTGACAGCCCCGAGGCGTACTGGGCCGACGTCCGGGCGGGCGTCAGCCGCGTACGCCGGTTCGGCCGGGCCGACTTCGCCGCCGCGGGCGTCCCGGCGGCGGTGTACGAGGCCGAGGGGTTCGGCGGGGCGAGCGCGCTCCTCACGGACGTGGGCGGCTTCGACGCCGGGTTCTTCGGGATGAGCGGCCGGGAGGCGGACCTCACCGACCCGCAGCAGCGGCTGTTCCTGGAGTGCTGCTTCCACGCCCTGGAGGACGGGGGGTACGCGGGGGGCGGCGGCGGCCGGATCGGGGTGTACGGCAGTACGGGCTACCGCCTGTACTCGCTGCACAGCTATCTGTCCACGCACCTCGGCGCGGAGGCCCGTACGGACGACTGGATGACGGCCAAGCAGGTGCAGGTCGGCACCTACCCCGATTTCACCGCCACGCGGGCGGCCTTCCGGCTCGGCCTGACCGGGCCCGCGCTCACCGTGTCGACGGCCTGTTCCAGTGCGCTGGTCTCCGTCCACCTGGCCTGCCAGGCGCTGCGCGCCGGGGACGCGGAGCTGATGCTGGTGGGCTCCGCCGCGGTGCACCTGCCGCAGGTCACCGGCCATGTCCCGGTGAAGGGCTCCACCCTCTCCCCCACCGGCACGGTCCGCCCCTTCGACGCCGGCGCGGACGGCACGGTCGGGGGCAACGGGGCCGCCGCCGTCCTCCTCAAGCCGCTCGGCCGGGCGCTGGCGGACGGCGACACCGTGCACGCGGTCATCCTGGGCTCGGCGGTCACCAACGACGGCGCGGACCGGCGGGGTTTCGCCGCCCCCGGAGTGGCCGGGCAGCGGGACGCGGTGCTCGGGGCGCTGCGCGCGGCGGGCGTGGACGCCGCGTCGATCGGCTACGTGGAGGCGCACGGCACGGGCACGCTGAAGGGCGACCCGATCGAGTTCGCCGCGCTGACCGAGGCGTTCCGCCGCCACACGGACCGGACCGGCTTCTGCGCCCTGGGCTCGACGAAGCCCGCCATCGGCCACCTGGACAGCGCGGCCGGGCTCGCGGGACTGATCAAGGCGGTCGAGGTGCTGCGGCACGGCGTGGTCCCGCCGCTGGTGAACTTCTCCCGGCCCAACCCGGCGCTGGCGGTGGACGACAGCCCCTTCCTGCTGTCGTCGCGGGAGTCGCCGTGGCCGCTCGCGGGGGTGCGGCGCGCCGGTGTGCACTCCATCGGCATGGGCGGTACGAACGCCCACGTGATCCTGGAGCAGGCGCCGGTGGGCGCGCCCGTACGCGGGAGCGGGCCGGTATCCGGGGCGCGCGGCGCGGCGGCGGCCGGGGCGCCCGTGCCCGCGCCGGTGCCGCTCTCCGCGGCGGACGGGGAGGCGCTGCGGGCGTACGCGGCCTCGCTGCGCGACCACCTGGCGGGCGGCGCGGCCCCCGCGCCCGCCGATCTGCTGGTCACCACCGCGCTCGGGCGGCGGACGCTGCCCCACCGGCTGGTCGTCACCGCCCCGGACCCGGTGGCCGGGCTCGACGCCTTCCTCTCCGGGGCCCCGGAGGGCGAGGCGTACGTGACCGGCGTGGCCGAGGGCGTACGGGAGGTGGGGTTCCTCTTCAGCGGGCAGGGCGGCGGGCGTCCGGGGATGGGCGCGGAGCCGGCCGCCCGCTTCCCGGTGGTGGCCGAGGTGTTGGGCTCCTGTGCGCGGGTGTACGCGCAGGAGACCGGCCGGGGCGACTTCCTGGACCGGGTCGTGGCCGGGCACGGGCCCGCGCGGTGGGACACCGGGTTCGCCCAACCCGCCCTGTTCGCCCTCCAGACGGCCCAGGTCCGGCTCTGGGACCACCTCGGGATCGCACCGGTCCGGGTCGCCGCGCACAGCGCCGGCGCGTACGCGGCGCTGTGCGCGGCCGGGGCGCTGGAGGTCGAGGACGCCATGCGGCTGGTGTGCGGGCGCGGGCGGCTCATGCGGGAGCGGGTGGCGCCGGGGGCGATGGTCGCCGCGTTCGTCCCGCGCGACCGGGTGCGGGAGCTGCTGGCCGCCGTCCCCCGGTTAGAGTTGGCCGTGGTCAACGGGGCCGCCCACCATGTGCTGGCCGGCCCCCCGGAGGCCGTGGACGCGGCCTGCGCGCTGCTGGCGGCGGGCGGCGAGGCACACGAGGTGCTGGCGGTGGACCGGGCGTTCCACACGGCCCTGCTCGACCCCATGCTGGAGGAGTTCCGGGTCCTCGCGGAGAAGACGGAACTGCGGCCGGTGCACACGGCGTTCATCGACCCCGTCGACGGTGCGGCGCACCCCGCCGGGTGGCGGCCGGACGCCGCGTACCTGGTCGACCAGGCCCGCCGCACGGCCGACTTCGCCGCTGGTCTGGGCCGGCTGGGCGCGTCCCCGCTGCTGCTGGAGCTCGGCCCGTCCGCCGTGCTGACCGGGATGGTCCGCCGGTCGCTGCCGGACGCGGTCTGCGTACCGTCCCGGCACTGGGAGCGGGCGGTGGCGGTGCTCCACTGCGCCGGGGCCCCGGTGGACTGGGCCGCGCTGCTCGACGGGTGCGGCGGGGGGCGCGTCCGGCTGCCCGTGTACCCCTTCCGCCGCCGGTCGCACTGGGCCGGTCCCGCCCCGTACACGCCCCCCGCGCTCCCCGTACCGCACACCGAGCCGCCCGGCGCGGCGGCTCGTCCGCCCCTACGCTCCCCGGAGGACCGCATGTCGGAACAGGCCGTACTGGACAGGGTGCTGGAGCTGACCGCGCACCATCTGGGTCACCGCCCCGCCGACGTCGGCGCCGACCGCACGTTCGTCGGCCTCGGTGCGGATTCGCTCCAGCTCATCGGGATGGTGCGGCAGTTGGAGGCGGAGTTCGGCGCGGAGATCAGCATGAGGGAGATCCTGGAGGAGGCGGGCACGCCCCGGCTGACGGCCGCGCTGATAGCGGGCCGCGGGGCTCCGGGCGCGGCGCGGGAGACGGCGGACGCGGCGGCTGCGGGGGGCGGTGCGGCGCATCGTGTGAACGGGCCGGGGGCCCAGGCGGAGGCGGCGGAGCCGGGGGTGACCCAGCCGGGTGCCGAGGCGGGGGTGACCCAGCCGCACGCCGGTGCGCTCACGCCCCACGCCGGTGCGCTCACGCCGCACGCCGGTGAGCCGGTGTATGCCAGTGCGCTCACGCCCCACGCCGGTGAGCCGGTGTACGCCACGCGTGCCGAGGTCACCGCCCTGTCCGAGCAGATACGCCGACTGGCCGAGACCCAGGCCGCGATGGTCACCCAGCTCTCCGAGGCCGTGGCCCTGCTGACCGCGCGCGCCGGGGCGGACGGCCGATGAGCACGGCGCCGGGCCCCGACGCCCGCGAAGCCGCCGAGGCCCCCGAAGCGGTGGTCGGCGCGGCCGCCGAGGCCGTGGCCCGCGCGGCGGAGCTGTCCCGCGCGCTGTCCGCCCAGCTCGCGACGGCCCGCACGCACGCCGCGCCGGACGCCCCCGCCGCGCACGGCCCCCGCCTCGTCGTGGACGCGGCGGGCGGGATGGCCGGGGCGGCGGCCGACGCGGCGCAGCGGGCCCACACCGCCGACCTGGTCCGGCGCTTCACCGAACGCACCCGCACCTCCAAGGCGTCGGCCCAGCGGCACCGCGCGGTGCTGGCCGACAGCCGGGCGGTCGTGGGGTTCCGGGACGCCACCAAGGAGATGCTGTACCCGATCGCGGCCCGCTCGGCACGCGGCTCGCACCTCACCGACGTGGACGGCAACGCGTACACCGACATCACCATGGGGTTCGGCGCGCTGCTCCTCGGCCATGAGGCGGAGTGCGTCACCGAGGCCGTGAGCCGCCACCTCTCGGCCGGTCTGCGCTTCGGCCCCCGCTCGCCCGACGCCGGGGAGGCGGCCGCGCTGCTGGCCTCGCTCACCGGGATGGACCGGGTCGCCTTCGCCGCGTCCGGCACGGAGGCGAACTCGGCGGCCGTGCGCCTGGCCCGCGCCGCGACCGGACGCGACAAGGTCGTCATGTTCCGGGGCTCGTACCACGGGCACATCGACTCCGTCCTCGGCCGGCCGGGCGCACCCGGTCACCCTGCCGTGCCCGTGTCGCGGGGTATTCCGGCCAGCGCGGTGGCGGAGCTGGTCGTGCTGGAGTACGGGACGCAGGAGGCCCTGGACACGATCGACGCGCTCGGGGACACCGTCGCGGCCGTACTCGTGGAGCCCGTGCAGTGCCGCAACCCCGCCCTGCGGCCCGTGGAGTTCGTGCGCTCGCTGCGCGAACTCACCGCGCGGCGGGGCATCGTGCTGCTGTTCGACGAGATGCTGACCGGGCTGCGGCCCCACCCGCGCGGCGCGCAGGAGCACTTCGGCGTCGTGCCCGACCTCGCCACGTACGGCAAGGCGCTCGGCGGCGGCTTCCCGATCGGGGCCGTGGCGGGACGGGCCGACCTCCTCGACGGGGTGGACGGCGGCTTCTGGCGGTACGGGGACGCCAGCAGGCCCCCGCGCGAGACCACGTTCTTCGGCGGCACCTACCTCCAGCACCCGTTGTCCATGGCGGCGGCCCGCGCGGTGCTCACCCACCTCACCGAACGGGGACCGGACCTCCAACTCCGGCTGAACGCCCGCACGGACGCCCTCGCGGACCGGTTGAACGCGTTCTTCCGCGAAGAGGAATACCCCCTGGAGCTGGCCCACTTCGGGTCGATGTTCCGGTTCGTCCACCGGGCCGACCTGGAGTTGCTCTACCACCACCTGCTGCTGCGCGGGGTGTACGTGTGGGAGTGGCGCAGCTTCTACCTCTCCACCGCCCACACCGACGAGGACGTGGACCGGGTCGCGGGAGCGGTGGAGGACTCGCTGCGCGAGCTGCGCGCGGGCGGGTTCTTCCCCCGCGCCCCCCGCGCCGCCGCCCCGCCCCGGAGGCGGCCCGAGCGGCCCGCCCCCGACTTCGGGATCTACTTCTTCGGCGACTACCCGCAGAGCACCGGGGCCGACGCCGCTCCCGAGGCGTACGACACGGTGTTCGAGACGGCGCGCTTCGCGGACGAGCACGGCTTCTCCTCCGTCTGGTTGCCCGAGCGGCACTTCGACTCCTTCGGCGGCCTCTTCCCCAACCCCGCCGTGCTCGCCTCCGCCGTGGCGCGCGAGACCGAGCGGGTCCGGATCAACGCGGGCTCGGTGGTCCTGCCGCTGCACGATCCGGTGCGGGTGGCGGAGGAGTGGTCGGTGGTCGACAACCTCTCCGGCGGCCGGGTCGGCATCGGCTGCGCCACGGGCTGGCACGCCCGCGACTTCGCCCTGCACCCGGACCGGTTCGACGACCGGCGCGCCATCGCCTTCCGCCATCTGGACGAGGTGCGCCGGCTGTGGCGCGGCGAGGCGGTGCGGCGGCGCACGGGCGAGGGCGTCGAGACGGAGATCCGGGTCCGGCCCCGCCCGGTGCAGGAGGAGCCGCCGTTCTTCCTCGCCACGTCCGGGCAGCGCGCCTCGTACGAGGAGGCGGCCCGGCGCGGGCTCGGGATCGTCACCAACCTCATGGGCCAGACCGTGGACGACCTGGCCGCCGGCGTCGCGCACTACCGGCGCACCCGCGCGGCGTGCGGCCTGGACCCGGAGGCCGGGCGGGTGACCGTGCTGGTGCACACGTACCTCGGCGCCGACCGGGCCACCGCGCGGGCCGAGGCGCTGGAGCCGATGGTGCGGTATCTGCGGTCCTCGCTGCTGATGCGGTCGGCCGCCACCGCGCTCGGCCGGAGCCGCGAGGACGTGGCGGGGGCGAGCGAGGAGGACCTGGACTACCTGTTCCGGCGGGCGTACGACCGCTACTGCGACCAGCGGGCCCTGATCGGCACCCCGGAGAGCGTCGCCCCGTTCGTCGCGGCCCTGCACCGGGCCGGGGTGGACGAGATCGCCGCCCTCGTCGACTTCGGCCTGGACCGCGAGCGGTTGCGGGCGGGCCTGGTGCACCTGGACGTCCTGCGCCGCCGGACACGGGACCGGGGGCGGGGGGCGGATGCCGGAACGGATCCGCACCCGGCAGCGGGTGGCGGAACGGTCCGGGCGCGCGGCCCGGAGTCCGATGCCCCAGCGGACCGGGACCCGGAGGCGCATACCGGGACCGGCCAGGCGCACGCCCCGGAGGCGGACGCCCCAACGCACCGGGACCCGGAGGCGCATACCCGAGCCGACCAGGCGCACGCCCCGGAGACGGACGCCCCAGCGGACCGGGACCCGGAGGCGGATGCCGGGACCGGCCGGGTCCGCGTCCCGGAGGCGGTCGCGCCCGCCACCTCGGCGCAGCGGCGGCTCTGGCTGGCCGCGCGGTTGCTGGAGAACCCGGCGGCGTACAACGAGACGCAGGCCGTACGGCTGCGCGGGACGCTGGACGAGGACGCCCTGCGCACGGCGGTGGACGGGCTGGTCGAGCGGCACGCGGGGCTGCGGACGGTGTTCCGGGCGCAGGACGACGAGGACGGGCCGGCGGGCGGGACGGGCGTCGTCCAGGTCGTCGGGGCCGGTCCGCCCGTCGCGCTGCGGGTGACCGACGCCCGCGGGCGGGACGCCGAGCGGGCGATCGAGGCGCTGCTCTCCGAGGAGAGCGCCCGCCCCTACGACCTGGCGCGCGGGCCGCTGTTCACGCCCCGACTGCTGCGGCTGGCCGACGACGACCACGTGCTGGTCCTCGGGATGCACCACATCATCACGGACGCCCACTCGGCCGCGCTGGTCGCCGGGGACCTCCAGGAGCTGTACGCGGCGGCCCGCGCCGGGCGGCCGCCGGTCTTCGCGCGCCCCGCCGGGACGACCCTCGGGGCCCCGGAGCCTCCGCACGACGCGGCCGACCTCGCGTGGTGGCGCGAGCTGCTGGGCGACCGGCCGCCGGTCCTCGCGCTGCCCACGGACCGGCCGCGCGGCCGCCGGGTGGCGGGGCGCGGGGGCGCGGTGGCCCGGACGGTGGACCGGGAGCGGACGGCCCGGCTCGGGGAGTGGAGCGGGCAGCACGGCGCGACCCTGTTCGCCACCCTGTGCACCGCCTGGCACGGCGTGCTGCGCCACCGGTCGGGGCAGGACGGGTTCCTGCTCGGCACGACGTTCGGGCGGCGCGCGCCGGAGACGGCGGACACGGTCGGCTTCCACGTGGCGCTGCTGCCGCTGCGGCTCACCGCGACGGACGCGACACCGGCCCCGGAGGCCGTACGGGCCACCGGCCGGGTGCTCTTCGAGGCGGACGCGCACAGCGGGGTGGACGTGGACGCGCTGCTCGCCGCCTTACGCCCCGAACCGGGCAGTCCGCGCCCGCTGGTGACCGTCTCGATCGACCTCGACCGGGCGGCGCTGGCCGGGATCGACCTGCCGGGGCTGCGCGCGGAGGCGGTGGCGGCGGGGACGGAGTCGGCGCCCCTGGAGCTGGCGCTGATGGCCGTGCGGCTTCCGGACGGGGGCCTGCGGCTGCGGCTGCGGTACGACGCGGACCTGTTCGACCGGGCGACGGCCGCCGGCTACCTCGCGGAGCTGGCCGGACGCCTGGACGCGATGACCGGCGCGGGCCCCGTCACGGCGAGGCGCCCGGCCTCCGAGGCGGGCCCCGTCACGAGCCCCGGCGCGACGGGGACCGCGGACGCGGACACCGCCCCCGGCGCCCCGCACGCGGACGCCGACACCGCCCACGCCCCGGACTCCGATACCGCCCCGCGCGAACACGCCGACACCGCCGCCCGGTTGCGCGAGGTCTGGGAGACCGTGCTCGGCGTGCGCGGCTTCCCCGCCGACCGCGACTTCTTCGACCTCGGCGGCAATTCCATCGGGGCGATCCGCCTGGTCAACCGGGTCCGGGCCGTCCTCGGCGTCGACTACCCTCTGGCGGACCTCTTCGCCGAGGCGACCCTGGCGGCCATGACGCGCCGGCTCACCGGGGGCCGGGCGGAGGCCCCCGCACCGCCCCCCGCCCCCGCGCCGCCGGAGGTCGTGGACCGCGCCCCCGTCAGCGACCAGCAGGCCCGGCTGATCGCCGGGCACCACGCCGCGCCGGACCCCGCCGTGTGGAACGTGCCGACGCGGATCACGTTCACCGGGGCGCTGGACCCGGCGGCGCTGCGGTCCGCCGTGGCCGGGGTGACGGCCCGGCACGACGCGTTGCGGACCCGGTTCGCGCAGGAGGACGCGCCGGACGGCCCGTGGTGGCAGGAGGTGGTGGCGGCCGGGCCGGTCGCGCTGCCGGTGGAGGACCTCACCGCGCTGCCGCCCGGCGAACGGCGCGTACGGGCGGACGCCCTGTGCCGGGGCGACGCGGCGGCCCCCTTCGACCTGGACCGGCCCCTGGCGCCCCGGACGCGGCTGCTGCGGGTCGAGGAGGACCGCTGGGAGCTGATGTTCGTCCTGCACCACATCTGCGCGGACGGCTGGTCGCTGTCGGTGCTGCTCGCGGAGATCGCCGCGCTGTACACGGCGGCCGCCGCGGGCGTCCCGCACGGGCTGCCCGCCCCGGCGCTGCAGGCCCCGGAGTACGCCCGGCGGCAGCGGGCGGACCGGGACCCGGCGGTCGAGGCGGCGCGGGCCGCGTTCTGCGCCCGCTACCTGGCGGGCGTGCCCTCCTCCGTCCCCGTGCCGACCGACCGCCCGCGCCCGCGGAAGCTGAGCGGGCACGGGGACACGGTGCGCGGGCACGCGCCGGGGGCGGTGCGGGCGGCGGTGGAGGAGTTCGCGCGCACGGCCCGCACCACCTCGTTCGCGGTCGCGGCGGCGGCGCTCGGCCTCTTTCTGACCCGGCTCTCGGGGGAGGCGGACATCGTGCTCAGCGTGCCGTACGCCAACCGCGAGGGCGCCGCGTCGGAGTCGCTCGTGGCGATGACGTCGACCGCGGTGATGGTCCGCGTACGACTGGATTCAGCCAATCTCGACGAGTCGTGCGCGGCCTTCGCGGCGCGGACGGGCGCGGGCGCACGGGGCGCCCTGGCCCACGTGCTGCCCACCGCGAGCATCATGCGGGCGATGCGGGAGGCGGGCGCTGTCGGCCTCCCCGACCGGATGCCGCACATCCTGGCCTTCCAGAACTCCGTCGACACCGACATCGAGATCCCCGGTCTGCGGGTCGAGGTCGCCGATCTGGCACCGCCGCTTTCCCGCACCGAGCTGTGTTTCGGGCTTGCGCCGCGCCGGGACCCCGCCAAGGGTTATCGAACGTTCCTGGAATTCTCCACCGACCTGTGGGACCACGAGACCGCCCGACACCTCCTGACCTCGTACACCGACCTGCTCGCGGAGTTCTGCGCCCGGCCCGACCGGCCGGTGCGCGAACTCCTGGGCGAGCGCCCCTCCGAGGGGGCCTCGGGCGAGCCCGCCCGCGTTCCCTCGGGAGCCGGCGCCGGGCCCGGCCGGCCCGGCGGACCGTCACCCTCGCAGCCACTGCCGAACACCGGAAAGGCGGACGCCGTATGACTCCGGCCCCCCACCGCAGCCACACCGACGACCTGCTCTCCTTCATCGCCGCCAGCCCCTCCCCGTACCACGTGGTGGCCAGTGCGGCCCAGCGCCTGGAGAAGGCCGGCTTCCGCGAGCTGCGCGGCACCGACGACTGGACCGGCGCGCGGGGCGGCTGCTTCGTCAGCCGCGCCGGGGCGCTCATCGCCTGGTACGTGCCCGAGGACGCGCCCGCGCACACCCCGTTCCGGATCGTCGGCACCCACACCGACTCGCCGAACCTGCGGATCAAGCCCGCGCCGGACACCGGGACGTCGGGCTGGCGGCAGGTCGGGGTGGAGATCTACGGCGGGGTGCCGCTGAACACCTGGCTCGACCGGGACCTCGGGATCTCCGGCCGGCTCGCGCTGCGCGGCCCCGGCGGCCCGCGCAGCAAGCTGGTCCAGATCGACGAACCCCTGCTGCGCGTGCCGCAGTTGGCCATCCACCTCGACCGCACGGTGAACGAGGGGGTGGCGCTGGACCGGCAGCGGCACATCGCCCCCGTCTGGGCGCTGGGGGAGCCGCGCGAGGGCGAGCTGCTGCGCCGGGTCGCGGCCTCGGCCGGGGAGGACCCGGCCGACGTGCTGGGCTGGGACCTCATGCTGCACGACGTCCAGCCCCCCGGATACCTGGGCGCGGACAAGGAGTTCGTGGTGGCGTCCCGGCTTGACAACCAGGTCTCGGTGCACGCCGGGGTGGCGGCCCTGGTCGAGGCGGCGACGGGGGCCGACCGGCCCTCGTACGTGCCGGTGCTGGCCGCGTTCGACCACGAGGAGGTCGGCAGCGGCTCCGAGACGGGGGCGCAGAGCCCGCTGCTGGAGCGGGTCCTGTCGCGCTCCGTCGCGGCGCGGGGCGGCAGCGACGAGGACTGGTCGCGGGCGCTGGCGGGCGCGTTCTGCGTCTCCGCCGACATGGCGCACGCGGTGCACCCCAACTACGCGGAGCGGCACGACCCCGACCACCGGCCGCTGCCCAACGGCGGCCCCACCCTCAAGGTCAACGTCAACCAGCGGTACGCCACCGACAGCACCGGCATCGCGGTGTTCACGGCGGCGTGCGAGCGGGCCGGCGCGCCCTGGCAGCCGTTCGTCTCCAACAACGCGATGCCGTGCGGCACGTCGATCGGGCCGCTCACCGCCGCCCGGCTGGGCGTCACCACGGTGGACGTCGGGGTGCCGGGCCTGTCGATGCACTCGGCGCGCGAGTTGTGCGGGGTGCGCGACCCGGCCTACCTCGCCGCCATCCTCTCCACGATCATGGCCGGGAACTGACCGGACGCACCCCTCCAGGCGTGCGGGACGACGACCGAGAAGCGCGCGGAACGACGACCGAGAAGGAAGAGAGCGGCAACGACCGTGACCGATGACGAGACCGTCCTCATCTGCCTGCCCTTCGCCGGGGCGGGCCCCTCCTTCTTCACGCCCTGGCAGGGGCTGGCCCCCGAGGGCCTGCGCGTCCTCCCGATCTCCCTGCCGGGCCGCGAGAAGCGGTTCTCCCAACCCGCGTACACCTCGGCGGCCCCGGCCGTGGAGGACGCGTACGCGCAGGTGACGGCGGCTCTCGGGAGCGGCGGCGGCCCGGTCGCCCTGTTCGGGCACAGCATGGGCGCGGTGCTCGCGTACGAGCTGGCGCACCGCATCGAGCGGTCGGCCGGGGCGCCCCGGCTGGCCGCCCTGGTCGTCAGCGGCGCGCCCGGCCCGTGGACGCCGCGCACCGAGCGGGCGGGCGGGCTGCCGGACGAGGAGTTCACCGCCCGCGTGCGGGCGTTCGCCGGGTACGACCACCCGGCGCTGGCGGACCCCGAGATGCGGGAGCTGCTGCTGCCCGTGCTCCGGGCGGACGTCCGGCTCCACGAGTCGTACGCGCCCTCCACGGACCGGCCGTTGGGCGCGCCCGTGGTCTCGGTCCGGGGGCGGGACGACGCCCTGGTCGGGGCGGACCGGGCGGCGGAGTGGGGGCGGGCGACCACGGCGAGGCTGACGGTGGCCGAGCTGGACGGCGGGCACATGTACCTCACCGAGCGGCCGGGCGCGCTGCTGGAGCTGATCGCCGCCGAGGTGCGCGCGGCGCGGGGCCGATGACGGGCGGCGGGCGGCTCGCCGGGCGGACGGCGCTGATCACGGGGGCGGCGCGCGGGCTGGGCCGGGCCTGTGCGCTGGCGTTCGCCCGCGAGGGGGCGGACCTGGTGCTGCTGGACGTGGCGGGCGAGCTGCCCGGCGTGCCGTATCCGCTCGGCTCCGCCTCGCAGCTCGCGCACACCGCCGGGCTCTGCCGCGAGGCCGGGGCGGCGGTGCTGACCCGGCGGGCCGACGTGCGGGACCTGGCCGCCCTGGAGTCGGCGGCGGACGAGGCGCAGGAGCGGTTCGGGCGGATCGACGTGCTGGTCAACAACGCGGGGATCGCCGCCCCTTCGGGCCGTCCGGCGCACGAGATCGACGAGGCCGAGTGGCAGTTGATGATCGACGTGGACCTGGGCGGGGCCTGGCGGGCGATCCGCGCGGTGGGCGGCCGGATGGTCGCCCAGGGCTCGGGCTCCATCGTCAACGTCGCCTCGACGGCGGGGCTGGTGGGCTACCGCCACTTCGCGGGGTACGTCGCGGCCAAGCACGGCCTGGTCGGCCTGACGAAGGCCGTGGCGCTGGACTACGCGCCCCGCAAGGTCCGGGTCAACGCGGTCTGTCCGGGCTCGGTGCGGGACGACGAGGCGATGGAGGGCCGGATGCTGGCCGAGATCGCCCGCGCGCTGGAGGTGCCGGCGGCGGAGCACGCGGAGGCGTTCGTCCGGGCGCAGCCGATGAACGCCCTGGTGGAGCCGGGCGACGTGGCGGAGGCGGTGCTCTGGCTGGCCTCGGACGCGTCCCGGCAGGTGACCGGCAGCGTGGTCGCCGTGGACGGCGGTTACACCGCCCGCTGACCCCGAAGCCGTCCGCGCCCCCGCGGGGGCCGGGCGTCGACGCCCCTGTGAACGCCGAGGAGTGGTGCACGTGCCGCAGCCGCCCGCCCATCACGCGCTGACGGTCCGCCTGCCGCCGCCCGCGTCGGAGACCGCGCTCGCCGCCGTCCTCTCCGCCGCGTGGTGCCGGTGGTGGCCCGAGGACCGCGCCCCCCGGCTGTGGACGGAGGCCGTGCCCGCCCCGGCCGGGTCCGCCGAGGCCGCCCGGTGGCGGGAGGCCGAGGTCCGCCGCCCGCTCGCGCCGGGCCGCGGGCTGCGCGCCGTGTTGTTGCGGTACGCGGAGCGGCGGGGCGGCGCCGACCTGGTGCTGACCGCCGACCGGGCGGCGCTGGACGCCCGGTCGTTGTGGCTCGTCGCCCGCGTGCTGCGCGGTGAGCTGGCCCCGGAGGCGGTGGCGCCGGCCGGGCCGCTCCCGGTGGACCCGAGTCCGCCGGGCGGGACCCGCCTCCTGGCCGCGGCCCTCGCGGTGGCCGTGGGCCGGTACGAGGGGGCCTCGGAGGTCCGCGTCGCCGTGCCCGCGCCGGGGCGGGGCAGGCCGCCGTACGCCCTGGGGGCCCTCGACGGGTACGCGGTGTTCGCGGCGGACCTGTCCCCCGGCCGCACGGTCGGGGACCTGCTCGCCACCGTCCCGGCCCCGCCGGACGGCGAGGCGCCCGCGCTGGGCCTGGTGGACGCCGGCCCGGCGGACGGGCGGGACGGGTTCGCCGCCGCCCCGTGCCCGCGTCCGCCGTACGCCAGGACCTACGTCCACGGCCCCGCCACCCCGCTCACCGCCCTGCCGCCGGCCGCGGGCCTCCTCCCCGTCCCGGCGCACCAGGTGGAGCGCGTGCGGGACCGGTTGGCGCACTGCCCGCCCACCACCCCGCTCGCCGCGCTGCCCCCGCTGGACGGGGCGGACGACCTGGCGCGGCCGGACCCCGGGGCGGCGGACGCGCGGCCGGCCGCCGCCCGCAGGATCGAGGAGGTCTTCGCCGAACAGGCCGCCGCCCGCCCCGACGCCCCCGCGCTGACCTGCGGGGACTCCACGCTCAGCTACGCCCGGCTCGACGCCCGCGCCGAGGAGCTGGCCGACGGGCTGTACGCCCTGGGGGTCCGCCCCGGCGATCTCGTCGGCCTCTGCCTGCCCCGCTCGGCGGACCTGGTGGCCGCGATGCTCGCCGTGCTGAAGGCGGACGCGGTGTACGTGCCCATGGACCCGGAGCACCCGGCGGAGCGGCGGGAGCGCACCGCGCGGGAGGCGGGGCTGCGGCTGACGGTCGAGGACGCGGCGGCGCTCACCGGCCGCCCGCCCCGCCCGGCCCGGACCCCCGCGCCCGCCTCCTGCCCCGCGTACGTCATCCACACCTCCGGCTCGACCGGCCGCCCCAAGGGGGTCCTCGTCCCGCACGCCAACGTCACCGCCCTCCTCGACGCCACGCGGGACGACTTCGGGCTGGGCCCGGACGACACCTGGACGTGCTTCCACTCGGCGGCGTTCGACTTCTCGGTGTGGGAGATCTGGGGCCCGCTGCTGACGGGCGGGCGGCTGGTGGTCGTGGACCACTGGACCACCCGCTCGCCCGGCGACTTCCACGCCCTGCTCGTACGGGAGCGGGTCAGCGTGGTCAGCCAGACCCCGTCCGCGTTCACCCAGCTCGCGGCGGCCGACCGGGCCGGGGGCGGGACGGGGTCCGCCCTGGCGGTACGGCTGGTCGTGCTGGGCGGGGAGCCGCTGGACGCCCGGCCGCTGCTGGACTGGTTCGACCGGCATCCGGAGGACCGCTGCCGCCTGGTCAACCTGTACGGGATCACCGAGACCACGGTCCACGTCACCGCCGCCACCGTGACCCGCCGGGAGGCCCTGGCCGGGTCGCGCTCGGTGGGGCGGCCGCTGCCCGGCTGGTCGGTCCGGGTCCTGGACGCGTACGGCCGCCCCGTCCCGCCGGGCGCGCCCGGCGAGATCCACGTGGGCGGGGCGGGCGTGGCGCTCGGGTACCTCCACCGCCCCGCGCTGACCGCCGAGCGCTTCGTGCCGGACCCGCGCAGTCCGGGGCGGCGGCTGTACCGCAGCGGCGACCTGGGGCGGCTGCTGCCCGACGGGACGCTGGAGCACCTGGGCCGGATCGACGACCAGGTCAAGGTGCGGGGGTTCCGGATCGAGCCGGGCGAGATCCGGCACGTGCTGCTGGAGGACGCGGCGGTGTCGGCGGCGGCGGTCACCGTGACCGGCGGCGGCGGGGACGCGGCGGCCGTACGGATCGACGCGTACGTGGTCCCGGCCGACGGCGCGGACGCGGACCCGGCCGCCGTGCGGGAGCGGGCGGCACGCCTGCTGCCCGCGCACATGGTGCCCACGACGGTCACCGCCCTCCCGGCGCTCCCCCTCACCGCCAACGGCAAGCTGGACCCGGCCCGGCTGCCCGCGCCCCGGCCCTCCCCCGCTCCCCGCGCCCGCCCGGCCCCCGCCGGACCGGCCGCCGTGCTCGCGGGGATCTGGCAGGAGGTGCTGGGCGTCGACGCGGTCGGCCCGGAGGACGACTTCTGGGACCTGGGCGGCAATTCGCTGTACGCGATCAGGATCGGCGCGCTCGCGCGGGAGCGCGGGCTGCCCGATGTGCCGCTGCGCCGGCTCTATCTGACCCCGACCCTGGGGGCGTTGGCCGAGGCACTGGCCGAGGCCCCGGCGGACGGGGCGTAGGGACCGGCGGGGGGGGGGGGGGGGGGGGGGGGGGCGCCGCGCCCCTCCGCCCCCCCCCCCCCCGCACCGCACCAGTGCCTCTCTTCCGCCCATCCCCGTTCCGGGTGTGTTCCC
>NZ_JBVJCD010000012.1:14202-106684 GCF_055588985.1 Streptomyces sp. NPDC041970 | reverse complement strand
CCTTCTCGGGCGGGCGGGTCTTCGAAGCCCCCCCCCTCCCCCCCCCCCACCCGCCCCCCCCCCCCCCCCCCCCCCCCCCCCCCCCCCCCCCCCCCCCCCCCCCCCCCCCCGCGCGCCCTACGCGAAGCGCTGCCGCGCGCTGCCGTCGCACGTCTGGAGCCTGAGCGGGTCCTTCGCCCCGTCCAGCGTCAGGCACAGCCCGGTCGCGGCGGCCGGGCGCAGCGTGCCCGCCTGCCGGACGAACCTCTGGTTGGCCGCGCCCGCGCAGTCCCACACGATGAGAGCCGCGCCGGGCTCGTACCTCGCGCCCGGCACGTCCAGGCAGCGGTCGTGGCTCAGCCCGGTGCGCACGGTCCGTGTGGCGGCGTCGTGCCACCAGGTCTGGTTGCGGCCGCCGTGGCAGTCCCAGCCGCCGATGGCGGTGCCGTTGCGGGTCACCGAGGCGGGGACGTCCACGCACGTGCCGGTGGCCTCGTTCCGCAGCGGGGCGAACAGGTCGTCCCAGGCCGCCGGTTGGAGGACCGGGCTGCCGGTGCTCGCCGGGTCGGCGCAGCTCGCCTCGCGGAGGCCGGAGGCGTACATCTGGGTGAGGCAGGAGGCGAAGGCGCGGTGGCCGTCCGCGTTGGGGTGGAAGGACTGCCGCACCGAGTTCTCGTCGGGCAGACCGGGCTTGCTCAGGTCGATGTAGAGGCCGCGGGCCCACGGCGCCTCGCTGCACACCTCGTGGCCGTGGAAGAGGCGGGAGTTGTCGAGGTAGGCGGCCCCGGTGGAGGCGGCGGCCCTGCGCATCCCGGCCTGGAAGGCGGGTACGGCGGTGTCGCGGCCCCAGGCGGTGTCGGAGTCGTGGCCGAGGCCCCCGCAGGCCACCTTGCCGGGGAAGGCCGGGTTGTCGCGGAAGTCGGGGCCGATCGGGCTGGGGTAGCCCATCAGGACGAGCTTGTAGTCGCCGTTCGCGTACCCGGCGTCGCTCATGACGGTGCGCAGGTCGCGGACGGTCCGCTCCACCTTGGGGACCAGCGCGTCGACGCGGGCCTGCCAGCCGTCCGCGTACTTCGGCTCGCAGGGGCCCTGGAGGGTGAGGTAGCGGACCACGCAGTCCGTCATGACCGGGGCGAACTGGAGGTCGTCGTTGGCCCCGGCGACCAGGACGATCATCTTGATCCGGGTGTTGCGGGCCTTGATCGCGAGGCTGTCGCTCTGCACCAGCTCGTCGGCGTACTGCGGGGTCCCGCCGATCCTGATGTTCCCGGTATGGGCGCCGGAGCAGGAGACGTTGTACGTGACGTCCGCCGCGATGCCCGTGCGGTGGACGGCGGCCTCCGGCGAGCGGTGGCACCAGTTGTCCGGGCCGTTGGTGCCGGGGTCGTAGGAGCCGACGCCCTCGCCGGATATCTCGCTGTCGCCGAGCGAGATCAGCCCGGTCCTGCGGTCCGCGAACGGCCGCTCGGCGGGGCTGCCGTAGAGCTGGGTCGCCTCGGCGGCCCGGACGGCCTCCAGCGCGGGCGGGAGCGGGGTGGATGCGAGGGAGCCGGTGCCCGGTCCCGCCGCGCCCGCGGGCCCGGCGGCCGCCAGGCCGCCGCAAGCCGCCGCGAGGGCGACGGCGGCGGCGACCGTGCGGAGCCGGCGAAGACCGCCGGCCCCTCGGAATCTGGTGCTGGTGCGCCTCATTGCGCCTCCCGATGAGTGGTTACCCACGGTATTTACTGATCGGTAGGCGACTTGGGAATACGGGGAACAAGACACGTGCTCATCTTCTGCGGGAGGTTTAAACACCATGGTTGACACAACGGCCGACACGTCGGACGGCTCGGACGTCCGGATCGAACACGACTCGATGGGCGAGGTCAGGGTCCCCGCACACGCCAAGTGGCGGGCGCAGACCCAGCGGGCGGTGGAGAACTTCCCCATCTCCGGGCAGCGCCTGGAGCGCGCCCACATCGAGGCGCTGGCCCGGATCAAGGGCGCGGCCGCCAAGGTCAACGCCGAGCTGGGGGTGGTGGACGCGGACGTCGCGGCCGCCGTCCGGGAGGCGGCCGACGAGGTCGCCGCGGGCCGCTGGGACGACCACTTCCCGGTCGACGTCTTCCAGACGGGGTCCGGAACCTCGTCGAACATGAACGCCAACGAGGTGATCGCCACCCTCGCCGCCGAGCGGCTGGGCCGCGAGGTCCACCCCAACGACCACGTGAACGCCTCGCAGTCGTCCAACGACGTCTTCCCCTCCTCCATCCACATCGCGGCGACCGCCGCCGTCACCGCCGACCTGATCCCGGCGTTGGACCATCTGGCGGAATCCCTGGGGCGGAAATCGGCCGAATTCGCGGAGGTCGTGAAGGCGGGCCGCACCCACCTGATGGACGCCACCCCGGTCACCCTCGGCCAGGAGTTCGGCGGCTACGCGGCCCAGGTCCGCTACGGCGTGGAACGGCTGCGCGCCTCACTCCCCCGCCTCGCCGAACTGCCCCTGGGCGGTACGGCGGTGGGCACGGGCATCAACACCCCGCCCGGCTTCTCCGCCGCCGTGATCGCGGAGGTCGCGGCGGCCACCGGACTGCCGCTCACCGAGGCCCGCGACCACTTCGAGGCGCAGGGCGCGCGGGACGGGCTCGTGGAGACCTCCGGCCAGCTCCGGACCATCGCCGTCTCGCTGACGAAGATCGCCAACGATCTGCGCTGGATGGCCTCGGGCCCGCGCACCGGCCTCGCCGAGATCGCCCTGCCCGACCTCCAGCCCGGTTCGTCGATCATGCCGGGCAAGGTCAACCCCGTGATCCCCGAGGCGGTGCTGATGGTCGCCGCCCAGGTCACCGGGAACGACACGACGGTCGCCACGGCCGGCGCGGCGGGCAACTTCGAGCTGAACGTGATGCTGCCGGTCATCGCGAAGAACCTCCTGGAGTCCGTACGGCTGCTCGCGAACGCCTCCCGGCTGCTCGCGGACCGCACGGTCGACGGCATCACCGCCGACGTCGAACGGGCCCGCGCCTACGCCGAGTCCTCGCCGTCCGTGGTGACCCCGCTCAACAAGTACATCGGCTACGAGGAGGCGGCGAAGGTCGCCAAGAAGTCCCTCCGCGACGGCGCCACGATCCGCGAGACGGTCCTGGCCTCCGGGTACGTCGAACGCGGCGACCTGACGCTGGAGCAGCTCGACGAGGCCCTGGACGTCCTGCGCATGACGCGTCCGTGAACTCCCGCCCCCGGACGGGGCGGTCGGTCACCTCCAGGTGACCTGAGTCGCAGCGGGCCGGCCGGAGGGGTCCGTACGATCCCTCCATGACAGGTACGACAGAGCGCGCGCGCTGGGCGCCGGGCGACCAGATCCTCTGGCGCTACCGCGACAACGGCCGGGCGCGGCGGCGGGAGGCCGGCGCCCCGGCCGTGCACATCTGCCGTCCTGTGACCGTCGTCCAGGACACCGACGACCTGCTCGCCGTCTGGATGGCGCCCGGCACCGAATGCGTGCGCCCGGCGCTCGTCGGCGGCGCCCAGGTGCACACCGAGCCGCTGGCGACCCGCTACACCGCGCCGCGCACCACGGCCCGCTCCACCTGGTTCGGCTCCGGGGTGCTCAAGCTGGCCCGGCCCGGCGAGCCCTGGTCGGTGTGGCTGTTCTGGGACCGGGGGTGGCTCTTCCGCAACTGGTACGTGAACCTGGAGGAGCCGCGCACCCGGTGGTCCGGAGGAGTGGATTCCGAGGATCACTTTCTCGACATCTCCGTGAGCCCGGACCGGAGCTGGAAATGGCTCGACGAGGACGAGTTCGCCCAGGCGCGGCGCGTCGGCCTGATGGACCGGGAGACCGCCGGCCGAGTCCGGGCGGCGGGCCGGGAGGCGGTGGGGGTGATCACCCGCTGGGGCTCTCCGTTCCGGGACGGCTGGGAGCACTGGCGGCCCGATCCGCGGTGGCCGGTGCCGCCGCTGCCGGATGACTGGGACCGGACCCCCGCCCGTATACCGTCGTGAGACCCTGGAAGCGCCCTTCGGGCGGCCCGGTCGGCACGACCGGTCCCGCAGGGGGGCGAACGCCACGAGCACCAGGCGCCGCACCGGAAGTGACCACAAGTCATCGCGGCGGCCGCGCGGACGGGACGGGTCGCGGACCCGGCGGTTCCGCCCGGTCGCGGGAACCACGACGAGGGGGTGGAGACGTGTCCGCTGCCCGCTGCCCCACCGCCGGGGGGACCGCCGGCCGGCCATCTTCCGGACGCCCGGTTTCGGCCCCGCCGAGGCGGGCATCCGGTGACAGCCGTTGTTCTCACCGCGCTTGCCGGGGCACAGTAGCGCCCCACGAGGTCACTGCCTCATACAACCGGCCCGGACGGACGGAATCCCACGCGTGACGGAGCATCCCACCTCCCACGAAGGCCGGCAGCCGCTCGCGGCCCGGCAGCAGGAGCGCACCCGGCCCCGGCAGCAGGATGCCGCGGCGGCCGCCGCCGCGGCCGCGATCCCGGCCCCGGCCGCCGCGCCGAACCCCGCCGCCGCGGCCGCCGTGGCCGACGCCCAGGCGGCCACCCGCCGCGAGGGCGACCGGCTGCGCTTCGTCGGCGCGGCCACCCGGCGCATCGCCCGCGGCATCGACCTGGACGAGATCGTCCTGGGCCTGTGCCGGGCCAGCGTGCCGACGTTCTCCGACGCGATACTGGTCTACCTGCGCGACCCGCTGCCGGTCGGCGACGAGCGCCCGGTGAGCCCGTTCGTCCTGCGGCTGCGCCGCAGCGACCGGCTGCGCACCAGCGACGAGGAGCGCGAGCCGGGGGCCGACCCGGAGCGGCTGCGGCCGTTCGTCATCGACCCGCAGGCCGACCTGATGCCCGCCGCCGAGCTGTGCGAGGTGCGCACGAGCGGCGCGCTGGACGAGGTGCTGCGCGGGGTGCGGCCGGTCTTCGGCGACTCCGCGGCGGCGCGGGCGGCCCTGCCCGAGCTGCTCGGCCCCGGCCGCACCGTCCCCACCGGCCACCGGGCGATCCTCGCCCCGCTGCGCGGCCGGCGGCGGGTCATCGGGGCCGCGGTCTTCGTGCGCGGCACCGAGCGCCCGCCGTTCGAGGCCAGCGACCTGCTGGTCGCGGCGCAGTTGGCCACGCACACCGCGCTCGGCATCGACAAGGCCGTGCTGTACGGGCGCGAGGCCTACATCGCCGACGAGCTCCAGCGCACGATGCTGCCCGACTCGCTGCCCCAGCCGACCGGCGTCCGGCTCGCCTCGCGCTATCTCCCGGCCGCCGAGACGGCCAGGGTCGGCGGCGACTGGTACGACGCGATCCCGCTGCCCGGCAGCCGGGTCGCGCTGGTCGTCGGCGACGTCATGGGCCACTCCATGACCTCCGCCGCGATCATGGGCCAGTTGCGCACGACGGCGCAGACCCTGGCCGGGCTCGACCTGCCGCCGCAGGAGGTCCTGCACCACCTGGACGAGCAGGCGCAGCGGCTCGGCAGCGACCGCATGGCGACCTGCCTGTACGCGGTCTACGACCCGGTCGCGCACCGGATCACCATCGCCAACGCCGGGCACCCGCCGCCCGTGCTGCTGCACCTGGGCGGCCGGGCCGAGGTGCTGCGCGTGCCGCCGGGCGCGCCGATCGGCGTGGGCGGCGTCGACTTCGAGGCCGTGGAGCTGGACGCCCCGGCCGGGGCGACGCTGCTCCTGTACACCGACGGGCTCGTCGAGTCGCGGCTGCGGGACGTGTGGACGGGCATCGAGCTGCTGCGGGAGCGGCTGGCGGCGACCGCCCGGCTCACCGGGTCGGACCACTCGCCCCCGCTGGAGGCGCTCTGCGACGACGTGCTCGACATGCTCGGGCCCGGCGACCGGGACGACGACATCGCGCTGCTCGCCGCGCGCTTCGACGGGATCGCCCCGAGCGACGTGGCGTGCTGGGACCTGGAGCCGGAGGACGCGGCTCCGGGCCGGGCCCGCAGACTGGCCCGGCGGGCGCTGGGCCGCTGGGGCCTGGAGGACCGGGCCGACGAGGTGGAGCTGCTGGTGAGCGAGGTCGTCACCAACGCGGTGCGGTACGCGGAGCGGCCGGTGACGCTGCGGCTGCTGCGGACCGACATCCTGCGCTGCGAGGTCGGCGACGACTCCCCGCAACTGCCGCGGCAGCGCCGGGCGCGGGACACCGACGAGGGCGGTCGCGGCCTGTTCCTGGTCAACCGGCTGGCCCGGCGGTGGGGTGCGACCCGGCTGTCGACCGGCAAGGTGGTCTGGTTCGAGATGACGACACGGGGGAGCTGAGGCGGCCCCCGCGACGCGGAGGGGCGGGCGCCGGTCGGCGCCCGCCCCTCCGCGTCACTCCTGCGCGCTCACTCGCCGGGGCCGTTGCCTCCGGGCCCGTTGCCGCCGGATCCCCGGCCCGGCCGGTCCTCGCCGTCGCCGGGGGTCGGCGGCAGCTCCGGGCCCTTGGTGGGCGGCGTGGCGGGCGGGGTGGTGTCGGGCGCCGTCGGCGGAGGCGTGGTCGGGGTCTCGCTGGGCTCACGGCTCGGCGTCCGGGACGGCGTGACGGGCGGCTGGGTGGTGGGCTCCCGCGACGGCGTGACCGGTGCCGACGGGGCGCGCGTGGGGGTCGTCGGGGCGACGGGGGCCTCGCCGCGCTCCACGCCCTCCAGGTCGAAGCGGGCGTCCGAGCCGCCGCCGAGGGCGTCGAGCGTGTAGTCCGCCCAGATCCTGGCCGGGAAGCCGCCGCCGTTGGCTCGGCCGCTGTTGGCGGTGCCGGTGAGCGAGACCTGCTTGCGGCCGCCGTCGCCCTCGCCGAAGAGGGCCACCACGGTGGCCAGCTCGGGGGTGTACCCGGCGAACCAGGCCGACTTGTTGTCCTCGGAGGTGCCGGTCTTGCCCGCCGCGTCGTACGCGGGGCTGTTCGCCTCGCGCCCGGACCCGGCGTCGACGACCCCGGTGAGCGCGGAGGTCACGGTGTCGGCGGAGGGGCGGCTGATGGCCTGCTCGCGCCGGGGCTTGTCCGGGGTGACCGAGCGGTCGCGGTGCTCGGCGGACCGCAGGATGTGCGGGGTGACCTTCTTGCCGTGGTTGTCGAGCGTGGCGTAGACGCCGGCCATGTCCCAGGTCGAGGCGTTCATGGTGCCGAGGGAGACGGCGGGGCGCTCGGGGAAGTTCTTGTCCGGCACGCCGAGGGCGAGCGCGGTCTCCTTCACGGCGGCGGGCGTCACGTCCACGATCATCTGCGCGAAGACGGAGTTGACCGAGCTGTTCATCGCCTTCTGGACGGATATCCGTCCGTAGCTGCGGTCGTCCTCGTTCTGCGGGTTGAAGGGGGTGTCGCTGCCGACGACGGGCCGCTTGCTGGTGCCGTCGTAGACGGTGTTGAGGCCGATCAGGCTGCCGTCCTGGGTCTTCGCCTCGTTCTCCAGGGCGGAGGCGAGCACCAGCGGCTTGAAGGTGGAGGCGGGCTGGTAGTCCTGGCGGGTGGCGTTGTTGATGTAGTGCTTGACGTAGTCCTCGCCGCCGTACATCGCGACGACCTCGCCGGTCTTCGGGTCGACGGAGGTGGCGCCGGCCTGGACGGTGGCGTCGACCTCGTCGCTCTCGCGGTCGAGCTTGGACTCCAGCTCGTCGTGGACCGCGCCCTCCAGCTCGCGCTGGCGCTTCTTGTCCACGGTGAGGGTGAAGGTCCAGCCGCCGGCCTCGCGGTCCTCGGCGGTGACCCCCAGCTTGTCCAGCTCCTTGTCGGCGGCCTCGACGAGGTACCCGGCCTGGCCCTCCATGCCCTGGGCGGGCTTGGGCTTCTGCGGTACGGGGAACTCCAGGCCGGCCTTCTCGGACTCGGTCAGCCAGTCCATCTCGACCATGTTCCGCAGGGTGTAGGCCCAGCGCTCCTGGACCAGGCGCTTGCCGGTCTCGCTGGCGACGGCCCAGTCGTACTGGCTGGGGGCCTGGAGCAGGGAGGCGAGGTAGGCGCCCTGGGCGACGTTCAGGTCCTTGGCGTCGACGCCGTAGTACGCCTGGGCGGCCGCCTGGACGCCGCTGGCGCCGCGGCCGTAGTAGGCGGTGTTGATGTACCCGGCGAGGATCTGCTCCTTGGACTGGTCCTGGTCCACCTTGAGCGAGATCACCAGCTCCTTGAGCTTGCGGCTCACGGTGGGGTCCTGCGTCAGGTAGTAGTTCTTCACGTACTGCTGGGTGATGGTGGAGCCGCCCTGCTTGCCCTTGCCCGAGAGGGTGTGGAGCAGGCCGCGGGTCGTGCCCTTGAGGTCGACGCCCTGGTCGTTGTAGAAGGTCTTGTTCTCCGCCGCGACGAACGCGTGCTGGACCTTCTCGGGCACCTCGTCGAGGTCGACGATCTGGCGGTTGACGCCCTTGCCGGTCCGGGCCAGGACCGTGCCGTCGCTGTACTGGTAGACGTTGCTCTGCCGCTCCGCCATGGCGTTGGCGGCGGGGATGTCGACGGACAGGTACAGCGCGCCGAAGGCCCCCATCACGAGCAGGCAGGCCCCGAAGAACGCGCCCAGCAGCTTCTTCCACGTGAAGAGCCCGCGTATGCCGCCGCTCTTCCCGGCCCGTCGCGCGTCCGCTCGACCCATCGCTGTGTTGCTCCCGCTTCTCTGCTCGACCGGCCCGCTCGGCTCCTCGGTCCGTTCCGACCCTCCAGCTAACACCGTCGGGCGGGACGAACGGCGAGCGATCCGGCCTTTCCCGGACGTGACAATCAGCACCCGTTTCCGGAGGAACCGACTCCCGAAGGGTGCGCGGGGTTGCGCGATCCGTTAATGTGAAATCACTTTGCTAGCGCGGCACCGGC
Source organism: Streptomyces sp. NPDC041970 (assembly GCF_055588985.1). Taxonomy (NCBI): domain Bacteria; kingdom Bacillati; phylum Actinomycetota; class Actinomycetes; order Kitasatosporales; family Streptomycetaceae; genus Streptomyces; species Streptomyces sp. NPDC041970. The sequence goes on along the minus strand of NZ_JBVJCD010000012.1, from coordinate 97,928 downwards.
CGCGCGGAACGGGGGGACCCATGACCGGGCAGCACGGCGGCCACCGACCGGACGCACCCGCGACCGACCTCGCCATCGACGTCCCCGACCTGCCCGCACCGCAGGTCAGGGAGGTCGTGGCGCGCTCCGTCCCCGGCGGCGTCGGGCTGCTGCTGACGGTGCTCGGGGTCCTCGCGGGCGGCGGCCTCGCCGCCGTCGGGGGCCTGGCCGCCGCGGACGGGCGCGCCGGGACCGGCGTCCCGCTGCTCGTCCTCGGGGCGCTCGCCGCGCTGGTCTCGCTCTTCTGCATGGGCGGGGTGATGATGATCGCTCCGGGCGAGGCGCGGGTGATCCAGCTCTTCGGCCGGTACGCGGGCACGGTCCGCGCCGACGGGCTGCGCTGGGTCAACCCGCTGACCACCAGGCGCAGGATCTCCACGCGGGTCCGCAACCACGAGACCGCCGTCCTCAAGGTCAACGACGCCTACGGCAACCCGATCGAGCTGGCCGCGATCGTCGTCTGGAAGGTGGAGGACACCGCCCAGGCGCTGTTCGAGGTGGACGACTTCCCCGAGTTCGTCGCCACCCAGACCGAGGCGGCCGTGCGGCACATCGCCATCGAGTACCCCTACGACGCCCACGAGGAGGACGGCCTCTCGCTGCGCGGCAACGCGGAGGAGATCACCGAGAAGCTGGCCGCCGAGCTGACCGCCCGCGTGCGGGCGGCGGGCGTGCGGATCGTCGAGTCGCGCTTCAGCCACCTCGCGTACGTTCCTGAGATCGCGTCCGCGATGCTCCAGCGCCAGCAGGCCGGCGCGGTCGTCGCCGCCCGCCGGCAGATCGTCGAGGGCGCGGTGGGCATGGTCGAGATGGCGCTGACCCGGATCGCCGAGCAGGACATCGTGGAGCTGGACTCCGAGCGCAAGGCCGCCATGGTCAGCAATCTGATGGTGGTGCTGTGCGGGGACCGCGCGGCCCAGCCGGTCCTCAACACGGGCACCCTCTACCAGTGACCGACCGGAACCCGCCCGAGCCCGCGCCGTCCGGACCGGACCCGTCCGGGCCGGCGCCCGCGCCCCGGCCGCGGCAGCGCAAGCAGATGCTGCTGCGGCTGGACCCCGCGGTGCACGACGCGCTCGCCCGCTGGGCCGGGGAGGAGTTGCGCAGCGCCAACGCGCAGATCGAGTTCCTGCTGCGGCGCGCGCTCGCGGAGGCGGGGCGGCTGCCGGGGTCGGCCGCCCCGATCGCCCGCCGCGGGAGGCCGCCCGGACGGCCGTCCGCGCCGCCGCCGCGGGAGGAGCCCGAGCGGCGGCCGCCGGACTCCGCGCCCGGCCCGGACGCCTGAGCAACCCGCCGCCCGCGGCCGGCACGCCCGTACGGATACCGGTCGCGGGCGCCTTTCGGACACGTATACACCGTGGGTATACACACCATGTAGAGTGCTCCGCATGTCAATCGGTCACACCCTCCTCGGGCTCCTGGAGTCCGGCCCCCGCCATGGCTACGACCTGAAACGGACCTTCGACGAGAAGTTCGGCCAGGACCGCCCGCTGCACTACGGCCAGGTCTACTCGACCATGTCCCGGCTCCTGAAGAACGGCCTCGTCGAGGTCGACGGGGTCGAGAGCGAGGGAGGGCCCGAGCGCAAACGGTACGCCATCACCGACTCCGGGATCACCGACGTGTCCCGCTGGCTGGCGCAGCCCGAGAAGCCGGAGCCGTACCTCCAGTCCACCCTGTACACCAAGGTGGTCCTCGCGCTCATGACCGGGCGCAGCGCGGCCGACCTGCTGGACGGCCAGCGGTCGGAGCACCTGCGCATGATGCGCATCCTGACCGACCGCAAGCGCAGGGGCGACCTCGCCGACCAGTTGATCTGCGATCACGCCCTGTTCCACCTGGAAGCCGACCTGCGGTGGCTGGAACTGACCGCTGCCCGTCTCGACCAACTCGCCCAGGTGGTGACCCCGTGATACCCGACGGCTCCCTGCTCTGCGCACGCGACCTGCGCAAGACCTACGGCTCCACGCCCGCCCTGGACGGGGCGTCGTTCTCCGTCCACCCCGGAGAGGTCGTCGCCGTGATGGGCCCCTCCGGCTCCGGCAAGTCCACCCTCCTGCACTGCCTGGCCGGCATCATCACACCCGACTCCGGCACCATCACCTACGCGGGCCGCGAGCTGTCGGCGATGTCGGACGCCGAGCGCAGCGCCCTGCGCCGCAGCGACTTCGGCTTCGTCTTCCAGTTCGGCCAGCTCGTCCCCGAGCTGACCTGCGTGGAGAACGTCGCCCTGCCCCTGCGGCTGAACGGCGTCCGGCGCAAGGACGCCGAGCGCACCGCCCGCGCGTGGATGGAGCGCCTGGAGGTCGACGGCATCGGCGCGAAGCGCCCCGGCGAGGTCTCCGGCGGGCAGGGGCAGCGGGTCGCCGTGGCCCGCGCCCTGGCCGCGTCCCCGAAGGTGATCTTCGCGGACGAGCCGACCGGCGCGCTGGACTCCCTCAACGGCGAGCGCGTGATGGAGCTGCTGACCGAGGCCGCCCGCGCCACCAACGCCGCCGTCGTGCTGGTGACCCACGAGGCACGGGTCGCCGCCTACTCCGACCGCGACGTCACCGTGCGCGACGGCCGGGCCCACGACCTGGAGCACGTGGGATGACGCTGCTCGACGAGAAGAGGCCCCCGGTGGCCGCGCCGCCGCGCCCGGCGCCGCCGCGCGCCGGCGGGATCGTCCTCCGCGACCTGGGGCTCGGCGTCCGGTTCGCCGCCGCGGGAGGCCGGGAGGGCTGGATCCGCACCCTGCTCACCGCCGCCGGCGTCGGCCTCGGCGTGGCGCTGCTGCTGCTCGCCTCCTCCGTGCCGCACCTGCTCGACGCGCGCTCCGCGCGGGAGCAGGCCCGCAGCGAGGCGCGGGTCTCCGGCACGCCCGGCGGCACGCCGCCCAGGTCCGACAGCTCGGTGCTGCGCGTCGACACGGCCACCGAGTACCGCGGCCGGACCGTGGCGGGGCACCTGATGCGGCCCGACGGTTCGACCCCCGTCCGCCCGCCGGGCGTCGACCGCTTCCCCGGCCCGGACGAGATGGTGGTCTCGCCCGCGCTGGCGGAGCTGCTCGCCTCCTCGGAGGGCGAGCTGCTGCGGGAGCGGCTGCCGTACCGGATCACCGGCGCCATCGGCGACGCCGGGCTGCGCTCCCCCGGCGAGCTGCTCTACTACGCGGGCAGCGACACCCTGACGGCGGCCGGGGGCGCGCACCGGATCAGCGGCTACGGCGACGAGCGCCAGGGCGACCCCTTCCCGCCGCTGCTGGTCGTGCTGGTCATCTTGGTCTGCGTCGTGCTGCTGGTGCCGGTCGCGATCTTCATCGCCACGGCGGTGCGTTTCGGCGGGGACCGCCGGGACCGGCGGTTGGCCGCGCTACGCCTGGTCGGCACGGACATCCGCTCGACCCGGCGCATCGCCGCCGGGGAAGCGCTGTTCGGCGCGGTGCTCGGGCTTCTGTTCGGCCTGGCGTTCTTCCTGGTGGGCCGGGAGTTCGCCGGCGCGGTGGAGGTCTGGGACGTCAGCGTGTTCCCGGCCGACCTCGCTCCCGTCGGCTGGCTGGCGGCGCTGGTCGCGGTCGCGGTGCCGGTCACCGCCGTCCTGGTCACCCTGGTGGCGATGCGGTCGGTGGTGATCGAGCCGCTCGGCGTCGTACGCCGGGGCCGCGAGCGCGGACGCCGGCTCTGGTGGCGCCTGCTGCTGCCGCTGGCCGGTCTCGCGGTCCTCGCCGCGACGGGCCGGACCAACGGGTACGAGCCGGTGAACCCGTACTCCATCGCGGGCGGCGCCGTGCTGGTGCTCGTCGGGCTCGCCCTCCTGCTGCCGTGGCTGGTCGAGGCGTGCGTGAACCGGCTGCGCGGCGGCCCGGTGCCCTGGCAGCTCGCCACCCGCCGGCTCCAGATGAGCAGCGGTGCGGCGTCCGGCGCGGTCAGCGGCGTGACGGTCGCGGTGGCGGGCGCGGTCGCCCTCCAGATGCTGTTCGCCGCGATGAACGCCGACTTCCACCGGGTGACGGGGCAGGACCCCTCGCGGGCCCAGCTCGCCGCGTACTCCGAGGACGTCACGGGCGGGGCCGCCACCTCGGCCATCGAGCGGTTCCGCGCCACGGAGGGCGTCGAGCTGGTGATCGGCGCGGTGCAGGCGTACGCGTCCAAGCCCGGCGTCTACGCGGAGGACGAGATCGAGCCCACCACCGCGCTGACCATCGGCACCTGCGCCACCCTGCGCGAGCTGGCCCGGATCGGCGCCTGCGAGGACGGCGACGCCTTCGTCGTGCACCCCGCGGGCGACCAGGGCCAGGCCGACTGGGTGGACGAGACCGCGCGCAAGGGCGAGATCGTCGAGATCGGCCGGGGGATGGCCCCGAAGCCCTACCGGTGGACGCTGCCCGCCGACTCGCCGACCGTGACCGGCCGCCTCGACCCGCTGGGCGAGGAGCACTGGGGGATCATGGCCACCACCGGCGCGATCGACGCGGGCAAGCTGCCCGGCGCCACGCTCGTCGCGCAGATCCGGGTCGACGAGGGTGTGCCCGACGCCACCGAGCACGTGCGCAACACGGCCGCCCGGATCGACCCCGCGATGCGGTTCGTCACGCTGAGCGCGACGGAGCGCGACCGGCAGTACGCCAGCGTCCAGACCGGGCTGCGGGCGGGGGCGAGCGTGGTGCTGCTGCTGATCGCCGCCTCGATGCTGGTCTCCCAGGTGGAGCAGTTGCGCGAGCGCAGGCGGTTGCTGTCGGTGCTGGTCGCCTTCGGCACCCGGCGGACCACGCTGGCCTGGTCGGTGCTGTGGCAGACGGCCGTGCCGGTGCTGCTCGGCCTGGCGGTGGCGGTCGCGGGCGGCCTGGGGCTCGGCGGGACGCTCGCCTGGATGGTCGGGAAGCAGGTGTCCGACTGGTGGCTGTTCTGGCCGCTGGCGGCCGCCGGCGGCGCGCTGATCGCGCTGGTGACCCTGCTGTCGCTGCCGTCGCTGTGGCGGCTGATGCGCCCGGACGGCCTGCGCACCGAGTGACGCCCGCCCGAACGGCGTACGGCCGGGGCCCCCGTGGACCGGGGGCCCCGGCCGTACGTCACCCCTCGCCGGCCCCCGGCTCCACCAGCCGCACCGGCAGCGGCTCCATCGCACCGCGCAGCGCGGCCGCGAACTCCTCGAACTGGCCGCGCCGCGCCGACCCGGTCCGCATCGCCAGCGCCACCCGCCGGCTGGGGGCCGGGTCCGCGAAGCACCCGGTGGCCAGCGCCGTGCTGCGCCCGGTCTCCACGGTCAGGGCGGTCCGCGGCAGGAGGGTCACCCCGAGCCCGCCCGCCACTAGCTGGACCAGGGTGGAGAGCCCGGCGGCGGTCGTGGTCACCGGCGCGCCCTGGGTGCGGCCCGCCTCACGGCAGACGTCCAGGGCCTGGTCGCGCAGGCAGTGCCCCTCGTCCAGCAGCAGCAGCGGCAGCTCGCGCAGCACGTCGCGCGGGAGGTCCGACCGGCCGCCGAGCCGGTGGCCCTCCTCCATGACGAGCACGAAGTCCTCGTCGAACAGGGGGATCTCGGCCACTCCGGGGACGCCGAGCGGCACGGCGAGCAGGAGCAGGTCGAGCCGGCCGGCCCCCAGCCCCTCCAGCAGCGAGGAGGTCTGCTCCTCGTGGACCTGGAGGTCGAGGGCCGGGTAGCGCTCGTGGACCAGCCGGAGCACGGTGGGCAGGAGGTACGGGGCGACGGTCGGGATCACGCCGAGCCGGAGCACTCCGGTGAACGGCGCCCGGACCGCCTCCGCCTCCTCCATCAGCGCCCCGACGGCCTCCAGCACCGCACGGGCCCGCACCGCGAGCCGCTCCCCCGCCGGCGAGAGCAGCACCTTGCGCGTCGTACGCTCGATGAGCTGGACACCCAGTGCCTCCTCCAGGGCGGACACGGCGCCGGAGAGCGCGGGCTGACTCATCCCGATCGCGGCCGCCGCGTCCCTGAAGTGCAGGTGTTCCGCCACCGCCGCGAAGGCGCGGAGCTGGGACAGACTGGGCTGCTTGGGGCGTATGCCCTGATTACCCGCGACCACTGATAGGCACCTCCGATCATCCGGGCCGAGTGTAGCTATTTCCGCGATCAATGCACTCTGTGCCAAGGTGGATCCCGTCCAACCCTCAGGAAGACCCCGTGAAAGCGGAATTCCAGACGTTGCAAGGAGAGCGCGTGCTCACTGTCGGTGACAAGTTCCCCGAGTTCGACCTGACTGCCTGTGTCTCCCTGGAGAGCGGCAAGGAATTCGAGCAGATCGACCACAAGACCTACGAGGGCAAGTGGAAGATCGTCTTCGCGTGGCCGAAGGACTTCACCTTCGTGTGCCCCACGGAGATCGCCGCGTTCGGCAAGCTGAACGACGAGTTCGCCGACCGCGACGCGCAGATCCTCGGCTTCTCCGGTGACTCCGAGTTCGTGCACCACGCCTGGCGCAAGGACCACCCGGACCTGACCGACCTGCCCTTCCCGATGCTGGCCGACTCCAAGCACGAGCTGATGCGCGCGCTGGGCATCGAGGGCGCCGACGGCTTCGCGCAGCGCGCCGTCTTCATCGTCGACCAGAACAACGAGATCCAGTTCACGATGGTGACCGCCGGTTCCGTGGGCCGTAACCCCAAGGAGGTCCTGCGGGTCCTCGACGCCCTGCAGACCGACGAGCTGTGCCCCTGCAACTGGACCAAGGGCGAGAGCACCCTGGACCCCGTCGCGCTCCTCTCGGGCGAGTGAGCTGGTAGCGACATGGCTCTCGACGAACTGAAGTCCGCCGTACCGGACTTCGCCAAGGACCTGAAGCTGAACCTCGGTTCGGTGATCGGCAACAGCGAGCTCCCCCAGCAGCAGCTCTGGGGCACCGTCCTGGCCTGCGCGATCGCCTCGCGCTCGCCGCGGGTGCTGCGCGAGCTGGAGCCCGTGGCGAAGGCCAACCTCTCCGCCGAGGCGTACGCCGCGGCGAAGTCGGCGGCCGCCATCATGGCGATGAACAACGTCTTCTACCGGACCCGGCACCTGCTGTCGGACCCCGAGTACGGGACGCTCCGCGCGGGTCTGCGGATGAACGTCATCGGCAATCCGGGCGTGGAGAAGGTCGACTTCGAGCTGTGGTCGCTGGCCGTCTCCGCGATCAACGGCTGCGGGCAGTGCCTGGACTCGCACGAGCAGGTCCTGCGCAAGGCCGGCGTCGACCGCGAGACCATCCAGGAGGCCGTCAAGGTCGCCTCGGTGATCCAGGCGGTCGGCGTGACCCTCGACGCCGAGGCCGTACTCGCCGAGTGACCCGGCGGTACCGTTGACACGAGAAGGGCCCCGAGGACGACCGACCGTCCTCGGGGCCCTTCCCGTCGTCGTGCCGCGCTACTCCTGCGGCGGCCGCTCCTGCGGGATGCTCGCCGCCGGGGCCGCCGGAGCGGTCTCGGCCGGGATGCGCGAGGCGGCCGGCTCCGGGTCCGCCGCGGGGTGCGCCGGGTCCGCGGACACGGCGGTGGCCCCGCCGGGGACGCCGCCGCGGCTGTACGAGCGCAGGTAGCCGACCACCGTGTTGACCACGGCGACCAGCGGCACGGCGACGACCGCGCCGCCGATGCCCGCGACCAGCCCGCCCGTCGCCACCGCGAGGACGACCGCCAGCGGATGCACCCGCACCGCCCGGCCGAGGATGAACGGCTGGAGGATGTGGCCCTCGATCTGCTGCACCGCCAGGACCACCAGCAGCACCATCAGCGCGGTGAACACGCCCTCGGTGACCAGCGCGACGACCACCGCGAGCGCGCCGGAGACCACCGCGCCGACCAGCGGGACGAAGGCGAACAGGAAGATGAACACGCCGAGCGGCACCGCGAGCGGCACGTTGAGGAAGTAGAGCCCGAGGCCGATGAAGACCGCGTCGATCAGGGCGACCAGCACCGTGCCCCGCACATAGGCGGTGAGCGTGCGCCAGGCGCGGGGCCCGGCCCCCGCGACGCCGGGCCGGGCCTGGGCGGGCACCAGCTTCAGCGTCCACTGCCAGATGCGCTTGCCGTCGTAGAGCAGGAAGAGCGTCGAGAACATCGCCAGCAGCAGCCCGGTCAGGAACTCCACCATCACGGTGACGCCCTGGAGCCCGGCGGAGGTGATCTCCTCGGTGTTGGTGCCGATGGTGTCGTTCAGGTTCTTGGCGATGTCGTTGATCTGCGACTCGGTGACGTGGAAGGGGCTGTCCAGCAGCCAGCGCTTCAGCTCGTCGATGCCGTCGCGGACCCGTTCGGAGAGCGTGTCCAGGTTGTCCATCACCTGCCACACCACGAACCAGCCGACCAGGCCGATGACGACGAACCCCAGCACCGCGGTGAAGGCGGTCGCCAGCCCCCGCGGCAGCCCGAGCCGCATGAGGCGGACGACGGTCGGCTGGAGCATCGCGGTGACGAGCAGGGCGGCGGCGAAGGCCAGCACGACGAGCTGGACCGCGCTGATGACCCGCATCAGCACCCAGAGGGTCCCGGCGAGGACGAGCAGCCGCCACCCCGCCTCGGCCGCGACCCGCATCCCCCACGGGATCGCCGCGACCGGATCGGGCCTGGCCGCCACCAGGGGCGCGTACGAGGGGGGCGCGGGCACCTGCCCGAGCCCCCCGTCCTCCGGCGCGCCCGAGGCCCCGCCGGAGCCCGGAACCGGGTCGTCCGGGTCCTCCCCCGACACGGCCTTGGCCCGCCGCTCCTCCAGGCGTGCGCCCAGCTCCGTCAGTTCGGACCCGAAGCGGCCCAGCCATCCCGGCAATCTCGACATGCTCTCTTCCCTTCCCCCGTCTCCGTCCCCCATCGCCCCGGCGCGGCGGCAATGTGAACGTACACGTGCGAGGCCCCCCACCGTCGTGACGGTGGGGGGCCTCGCAGGGGTCAGGAGCGCGGTCGCGGACCGCGTCCGCCCGCTAGTACCACTTGTTGGCCAGCCAGAACGACCAGGCGCCGCACGGGCTGCCGTAACGGCCGTCCATGTAGCTGAGGCCCCACTTGATCTGGGTGGCCGGGTTGGTGCGCCAGTCGGCGCCGGCGGAGGACATCTTGTGGCCCGGCAGGGCCTGCACCAGTCCGTACGCCCCGGAGGACGCGTTGACCGCGCGGTAGTTCCACGTCGACTCGTGGCTCACGATGTTGCTGAAGCACTGGAACTGGTCCGCGGGGACCATCTGGCGGGCCATCGCCTTGACCTGTGCCACGGAGTACGAGCCCTGGGCGGCGAACGAGGAGGCGTCGCGGACGGAGGACCGGCTGGCGCGCTCGGCCTCCTCCTCCTTCTTCTTCTTCTCGGCCGCCTCGCGCTCGGCCTCGATCCGCTCCTCGGCCGCGCGCTTCTTGGACTTGGCGTCCTTGGCGGCCTGGATGCGGGCCGACTCCTCGGCCGACTTCTTCGCCGCGGCGTCGGCGGCGGATGCCTGGGCATCGGCCTGCTGCGTCAGCGAAGCGGTCTGGACCTGGGCCTGCTGGCCCGCGGGGATGTCTGCGAGCAGCGTGGTGTCGGCTGCGGCCGCCTCGAAGTTGTTGTCCTCGACGGCGGGAGCGCCGCTCGAGGCAACGCCTACGACGGCGCCTACGGTGGTGACCGCGGTGGCAGATGCCACGGCGAACCCCCGGACCGAGATCCGGCTCACACGGTGTCCTTCCAGCATCGCCCGCTTAGGTGACCTCGCGAGCGCAATCGTGCCCTTGACACTGGCCTCCCTACTGCGTGGGTCACGGGAGGCACGGGCCCGGTGGGCGACCCCCTGGGGGGTCGCCGCGTGGTACTCGCGGGCGGCATACGGACGTCACGTGTTGAGTTGTGTGGTGCGGTGCACCTCTGGAGGTGCCCAAGTGCCGTATGCGGGGCCTGACGGAAGCAAGACTCTGCCCGAGAGGGAGGCCGGAGGCAATTCTGTGTTGCGTGGGAAAGGTCACACCCCGTTTGGACGCCCGGTATACCGGAAATGACGGCACGGCACGAGGCCGCCCGGCTAAGCTCCTTGGCTCGCCGGGCGGCGTCGGGGGGACATGCCGGTCAGACCTGGCCTTCCTCCAGCATTTCGGTCACCAGCGCGGCGATGGGTGAACGCTCGGAGCGGGTGAGCGTCACATGGGCGAACAGCGGATGGCCCTTCAACTTCTCGACGACGGCGACCACTCCGTCGTACCGGCCGACCCGGAGGTTGTCCCGCTGGGCCACGTCGTGGGTGAGCACGACGCGCGAGTTGGCCCCGATCCGGGACAACACGGTCAGCAGGACGTTCCGTTCCAGCGACTGCGCCTCGTCGACGATCACGAACGCGTCGTGCAGGGAGCGGCCCCGGATGTGGGTGAGCGGCAGGACCTCCAGCATCCCGCGCCCCAGCACCTCCTCGATGACCTCGCGCCCGGCGACCGCCGAGAGCGTGTCGAAGACGGCCTGCGCCCAGGGGCTCATCTTCTCGGCCTCGCTGCCGGGGAGGTAGCCGAGCTCCTGGCCGCCCACCGCGTACAGCGGCCGGAAGACCATCACCTTCTTGTGCTGCCGGCGCTCCAGCACCGCCTCCAGCCCGGCGCAGAGCGCCAGCGCGGACTTGCCGGTGCCGGCCCGGCCGCCCATCGACACGATGCCCACGTCCGCGTCCAGGAGGAGGTCCAGGGCGATCCGCTGCTCGGCGCTGCGGCCGTGGATGCCGAACGCCTCCCGGTCGCCCCGCACCAGGCGCACGGTGCCCTCGGCCGTCACCCGGCCGAGGGCCTTGCCGCGCTCGGACTGGAGGACCAGGCCGGTGTGGACGGGCAGTTCGGCGGCCTCGGGGACGTACAGCGTCTCCTCGGCGAACAGCAGGTCGACCTGCTCCCCGGAGAGGGGCAGCTCGCTCATGCCGGTGTAGCCGGAGTCGGTGACGGCCAGCTCCGCGCGGTACTCCTCGGCGAGGAGGCCGACGGAGGACGCCTTGATGCGCAGGGGCAGGTCCTTGGAGACGACCGTGACGTCGTACCCCTCGGCCTGGAGGTTGCGTGCGACCGCGAGGATCCGTGAGTCGTTGTCCCCCAACCGGTAGCCGGCGGGCAGGACGCCGGGGTCGGAGTGGTTGAGCTCGACGCGGAGCGTCCCGCCCAGGTCCCCGAGCGGGATCGGGGCGTCCAGCCGGCCGTGGCGGACCCGGAAGTCGTCCAGGCGGCGCAGGGCCTGCCGGGCGAAGTACCCGAGTTCGGGGTGGTGGCGTTTGGCCTCCAGTTCGGTGACCACCACGATCGGCAGCACGACCTCGTGCTCGTCGAAGCGGGTCATCGCGCCTGGGTCGGCCAGCAGGACGCTGGTGTCGAGAACATAGGTGCGCCGGTCGGACATGCGGCGCTTAGAGCTGGTCACCACGGAAGGACGTACCCCCTCGGACGAGGTCGGGGAGTGCGACGGAGGGTCGCGGGGCTTCCCGAAGGGAGAGGACGGACCGGGATCGGGCCTCTGCGCGAAGGCCGGACCGCGGCCTCCGCTCGGCCGCACGCTGCGTGACGGTCCTTCGTGTGCAAAGGGCCTCCCGGGCGAGCGGGCTGGGAGCCGCTCACTTGGCTGCGACGTCCGCCTGGTTGGTGACCGGACGTCGACCTGTCAGGGGTATTCCCTCGTTGGCGCGCGGCCATGCGGCCGCATATGACACGGTGTGGAGAAGTCCCGGTGGACGCGCGATGACCCCCGGCGTACGCGACGGCCCCCCGCCGGGCGGGGGGCCGTCGAAGGGGGCGTGCGCCGGGCGCGGCCGCGGCGCCGGGTGGCCGGTATCAGGCCCCGTAGCGCCGGTGGCGGGCGGCGTAGTCGCGCAGCGCCCGCAGGAAGTCGACCTTGCGGAAGGCCGGCCAGAAGACCTCGCAGAAGTAGTACTCCGAGTGGGCGCTCTGCCAGAGCATGAAGCCCGAGAGCCGCTGCTCGCCGCTCGTGCGGATCACCAGGTCCGGGTCGGGCTGGCCGCGGGTGTAGAGGTGCTCGGAGATCAGGTCGGTGGAGACGACCTCGGCCAGCTCCTCGAAGGTCGTGCCCTTCTCCGCGTGGTCCAGGAGGAGCGAGCGGACCGCGTCCGCGATCTCCTGGCGTCCGCCGTAGCCGACCGCGACGTTGACGATTATCCCGTCGATGTGGGACGTGGCCTGCTCGGCCTCCTTGAGCACCGTCTGGGTCTCGGCGGGGAGCAGGTCGAGGGTGCCGACGTGGTGGACGCGCCAGCGCCCGTCCGCGGCGAGGTTGCGCACGGTGTTCTCGATGATGCCGAGCAGCGGCTTCAGCTCGTTCTCGGGCCGGTCGAAGTTGTCCGTGGAGAGCAGCCAGAGGGTGACGACCTCGACGTCGGTCTCGCTGCACCAGCCGAGCAGCTCGGAGATCTTGTCCGCCCCGGCCTGGTGGCCCTGCACGGCCGAACCGCCGGACGCCTTGGCCCACCGCCGGTTGCCGTCGAGGATGACCCCGATGTGCTTCGGCACCTGATCGTGGTCCAGGCGGCCTTCCACCCGGCGCGCGTAGAGCCTGTACACCAGGTCACGGAAGTTCACAGCGTTCACCCTCTCGGTTCCGTGCGGGCCTGGGGCCCGCCCTCCCCGTCACCGGGGCCGGGGGCCCTCCCCCGCGGGGGTCGCCGCACGGCCTGCGCGGCTCGCACCGTCCGCAGGGTTCCGTGCCGGACGCACGGGGCCGCGCGGGCCTTCGCCGCGCGGCGCATCGGCATTCCCCGAAGCCGCCACATTACTGCGAGCGGGTCACCGGGGCCCAACCCGGTCTGTCACAAGTCCGTGATAAGGAGGGAAACGTGACTGATTACCTCTCCCCCGATCTCTTCTACCGCGCTGCCGACTCGCGCTACGACTCCATGGAGTACCGCCGCACCGGACGCAGCGGGCTCAAGCTGCCCGCCCTGTCGCTGGGCCTGTGGCACAACTTCGGCGACGACCGGACCCTGGACTCCCAGCGGGCGATCCTGCGCCGCGCCTTCGACCTCGGGGTGACCCACTTCGACCTGGCCAACAACTACGGCCCGCCGCCCGGCTCGGCCGAGCTGAACTTCGGGAAGCTCTTCGCCCAGGATCTCGCCCCGTACCGGGACGAGCTGGTCATCTCCACCAAGGCCGGCTATCTGATGCACCCCGGCCCCTACGGGGAGTGGGGCTCCCGGAAGTACCTGCTGTCCTCGCTCGACGCCTCGCTCCGGCGGATGGGCCTCGACCACGTCGACATCTTCTACTCGCACCGCTTCGACCCGCAGACCCCGCTGGAGGAGACGATGGGCGCCCTGGCGTCCGCCGTGCGGCAGGGCAAGGCGCTGTACGCGGGCGTCTCCTCGTACAACGCGGAGCAGACCGCCGAGGCCGCCCGGCTGCTGCGGGAGATGGGGGTGCCGGCGCTGATCCACCAGCCGTCCTACTCCATGATCAACCGCTGGATCGAGGACGACGGGCTGCTCGACACCCTGGAGACCGCCGGCATGGGGTGCATCTCCTTCGTGCCGCTCGCCCAGGGCCTGCTCACGAACAAGTATCTGAACGGTATCCCGGAGGGCTCGCGCGCCACCCAGGGCAAGTCCCTGGATCCGGGCCTGCTCAACGATGAGGTGGTCCGCCGCCTCAACGGGCTCGCCGCCATCGCGCGGGGCCGGGGCCAGTCGCTCGCCCAACTGGCCATCGCGTGGGTGCTGCGCGACAGCCGTATGACGTCGGCGCTGATCGGCGCGTCGAGCGTGCGGCAACTGGAGGAGAACGTGGCCGCCCTGGCGGGTCCGGCGCTGACCGCCGAGGAGCTGAAGGAGATCGACGCCTTCGCCGTGGACACGGAGGGCACGAACATCTGGGCGGGACGCGGCTGACCGCCGGGACGGAGGGTCGGGCCGGCCCCCGGGGTTCGACGGGGGGCTGACGGCCGCGGCCGGGGCGAGCCGACCCGTGGGTGCGGCGGGAGGGCTGACCGCCGGGTGCGAGGGGGGAGCCGACCGCCGGGCGGGGGCGGAGAGCCGACCGCCGGCCCCCGAGAAAAAACGGGCCGGTCCGTGGGGGGGGATACGGACCGGCCCGAGGGGGGGTTTCCACCATAACCTTTCATAAGTCGTGCGGCGTGCAGCGCCACCCCGCCATCACCCGGCGGATGCGCCGCACTCCTCCCCGTACATGTGCCGCGCCCCGCGCGGGTGCGCGGGGCGCGGCGTACGGGCCGGTCGGGGGCGTACGGGTCGGGGGCGTACGGCTCAGGGACGGCGGTCGAAGCGGACCGCGACCGTGTCCCCGGCGACGACCACGAAGTCCCCGTCCTCGCAGCGGATGACGGCCTCCAGCACCTCGCCGTTCTCGTCCCGGCGCTCCCCGGTGCCGATGACCGTCCAGGCTCCCCCGTACGGCGCCGGGGGCAGTTGGGCGGGCGGGGCGTGCTGCCACTGGCTCGCCGGTACGCACCAGTCGGGCAGGCGGGGCCAGGTGCCGGGAGTGACCCGGAGCGTCCGGTTGAAGGCGCAGGTCAGCAGGATGGACGGGCCGCCCGAGAGGACGAACTCGACGGCCTCGGGCTCGCCGGCACGGCCCTCGGGCCGGTAGTAGACGCCGAGGACGGCCGTGATCCGCTGCCCGGTGAGCCAGTCCGCCTTGCCGCGCCGGGTGCGACCGGCCCGTCCCGCGCAGTCTTCCTTCTCCAAGGTCATGGCCGCTCCCACTTCTCCGCAGTGCGTGCTCCTGGGGGTAGGACGGCGGCGCGGGCCGTCCCGTTGCCTCCCGAAGGGGTGGACGGGGGGTGAACCTGCCGCCGGGACAGCCGGGTTGGGGCGGGAGGGCTGGAAGGGGCTGCAAGGGCCTTACGGGTCGGTCGAGGGTGGCGGGGCGGCTGGGACGGTCGAGGTGAGCGGGGCGGGCGGGGTGGGCGGGGCTCGTGAGGTGGGCGGAGTGGCGGGGGCGAGCGGGGTGCGGGGGGTCAGCCGGGCTTGCGGGCCTCGACGGGCTTGCGGGGCTCGACGGGCTTGCGGGCCTCGATGAGGAAGCGGGTGGCGTGAGCGACGAAGGGCCCCTCCGCCTCGATCCGCTCGTGCAGCTCCGCCAACCGGGGCAGATACTCCGCGACGGTGAATCCGGGCACCATCCAGATCACCTTGCGCAGGAAGTAGACCACCGCGCCGATGTCGAAGAACTCGGTGCGCAGGCGCTCCGCCCGCAGGTCCACCACCTCCAGGCCGGCCGCCGTCGCGGCGGCGCGCGCGTCCTCGGGGTCGCGGGCCCGGCGCACCTCGGGGGGCTGCGGGCCGAGGAAGAACTCGACGAGCTCGAAGACGCTGGCCGGGCCGACCTGCTGGGAGAGGTACGTACCGCCCGGAGCCAGTACGCGGGCGATCTCCTCCCACCAGGTGGTCCCTGGGTGCCGGCTGACCACGAGGTCGAACGCGGCGTCCCCGAAGGGCAGCGCCGACTCGTCCGGGGTCACGACGACCGCCGCCCCGAGGGGGTGGAGCAGCGCGGTGGCCCGTGCGACGTTCGGCGGCCACGCCTCCGTCGCCACGGTCACCGGCGGGAACCTCGGTGCGGTGGCCAGTACCTCGCCGCCGCCGGTCTGGAGGTCGAGCGCGGCGCGGGCCCGGCCGAGCCGGTCCGCCATCACACCGGCGTACCCCCAGGAGGGGCGCTGTTCGGTCGCCCGCCCGTCGAGCCAGGAGAAGTCCCAGCCGTCGACGGAGACGGCGTCCGCCTCGGCGACGAGGGTGTCGAACCGCTCGCGGGAGGCCGGGGAGGAGAACGCGGGAGGTGTGGCGGGAGGTCGGGGCATGGCGAAATCGTGTCAGGCGCACGCCGGGGGCGCGAGCGGATTGCGGAGTGGACGGAACGGCTGTCGGCGGGCCGCCGGGCGCGCGGAGGGGGCGTGGGGGCGTGGTGGCGGGTCACCACCGGGCGTGCGGAGGGAGCGTGGGCCGTGGCGGCGAGCCGCCGGGCGTGCGGAGGGAGCGTGGGCCGTGGCGGCGAGCCGCCGGGCGTGCGGAGCAGGCGTGGCCCGTGGTAGCGGGTCACCACCGGGCACCGGAGCGGGCATCGGCCCGTGGTGGCGGGCCGCCGCCCGGCTCACGCGGCCAGGGCCCCCAGCAGCAGACCGGTCAGCGCCCCGGCGATCATGAAGGGGCCGAACGGGATGGCCGTCCCCCGCCCCGCGCGGCGCAGGAGCACCAGCCCCAGTCCGTACACCGCCCCGAACAGGAACCCGGCGAACCCGCCCAGGAACAGCACCGCCCAGCCGTACCAGCCGAGCACCACGCCCAGGGCGAGGGCGAGCTTCACGTCGCCGAAGCCCATGCCGTCCGGGTTGATGAGGAAGAGCAGGAAGTAGAAGCCGCCGAGGGCGGGCCCGCCCAGCAACCCGGAGGTCCAGGAACCGGCGTGGCCGGGGACCAGCGCCGCGCCGCCGAGGAGCAGGACGGCGGCGGCGGCCAGGGGCAGGGTGAGCGGATCGGGGAGCCGGTGGACGCGCCGGTCGACGACGGCGAGGAGGACGGCGACGGGGGTCAGCGCCAGCCATCCGACCAGTTCGGGCCGGGGCCCCGTCGCGGCGGCGAGCGCGACGCAGGCGAGCACGGTGAGCACGGGGGCGGCGACCTGGGGGGCGTAGGGGCGTGCGCCAGGCGCGGCGGTGGGCTCGGTGCGGGTCCCGGCGGCGGCCCGGCCGTGCGGCTGGGGGGCGGCGACGGCGCACGCCGCGCAGCGGGCGGGGCCGAGCCAGCCGCCCGCCGGGCCGGTCAGCGGATGGCCGGCGGGGCAGGCCGTACGCCACGGCTCCTCGGGGTCGACGGCGAAGCGGTAGGCGGCACGCGGGACGAGCAGCCCGGCGGCGGCCCCCCAGACCGCGGCGAGAACGAGCAGCGCGGCATCCACGCGACGACCCTAGCCCCCGTCTCCGCCGCGGGACGCGGGCCCGTGGGCCCACGCGCGGGCGTTCGGGCCCGCGCACGGCCGCCGGGGGCTACGGTCGGTGCCCATGAGGACATGGCGCGACGGCGACGGCACGCTCACGGTCCACGCGGACCGGGAGGCGCGGGAGGTGCCGCTGCGGATAGCGGCCTCGTACCGGGCCCGCACCCGCGGACTGCTCGGGCGGGACGGGATCGAGGGAGCCCTGCTGCTCACCCCGTGCGGGAGCGTGCACACCTTCCGGATGCGGTTCGCCATCGACGTGGCGTACCTGGACCGGACGGGCACCGTGCTGGCGGTCCGCACGATGAGGCCCGGCCGGTTGGGCCTGCCCCGACTGCGGGCCCGGCACGTGGTGGAGGCGGAGGCGGGCGCGATGGAGCGGTGGGGCGTGCGACCGGGCGTGCGGCTGGAGCCGCGCGCGACGGCGGACGCCTCGGGGCGGTAGGCGTACGCCGGAGCCTTCGCTGCGGCGGGCGCGGGGAGGCGGGGCGTACGCCGGGCGCGGGCCTGCGGACCAGCGGCGTGGCGCGCGGGCTTCACACGCGGTGCGCGCCTTCGCGGTGCACGCCCTCTCGGTGCGCGCCTTCGCAGTGCACGCCTTCGCAGTGCACGCCTTCGCAGTGCACGCCTTCGCAGTGCACGCGAATTACGGCGGGCCGGAACCGAGGAGCGTCCAGGCGCCGAACACGGCGGACGCGCAGGCGAGGACGGTGAGGACGGCGGCCGTGCGTCCCGTGGTCCGCAGGCGCAGCAGGGCGGCGGCGGGCGGGAGGAGCAGCGGGAACGCGGGCATCATCAGGCGCGGGCGCGAGCCGAAGTAGCCGGCGCCGATCAGGGAGACGACGACGATCGCGGCGGTGTAGACGAGGACGGGGAGCGGTTGCCGCTGCCGTACGCAGAGCGCCACGAGGGCGCCGAGCAGGACGAGCGCCGCGCAGAGGCCGAGGGCGGCGGGCCAGGGGAGCCGGGCGATGAAGGAGGCGAGGGCGCGGCCGCCGTCGATGCCGTTGCCCCACTCCGCCTGGACGTCGAAGTACGCGAACGGGCTGCCCTGCCGTACGGCCACGAACACCACGTACGCCAGCCAGCCCAGCGGGGCGAGCGCCGTGCCCGCGAGCATCCGGGCGTTGCGGCGGAGGACCGGGCCGGTGCGGTCCCCGGCGCGGTGCTCCCGTACGAGGGTGGCTGCGGCGGTGACGGCGAGGGCGGCGATGAGCGCGGCGGCCGAGGGCCGGGTGAGCCCGGCCAGGACGCACAGCGCGCCCGCCACGATCCAGCGCCCGGTGAGCACGGCGTACAGCGTCCAGGCGGCCAGCGCCGTGAACAGCGTCTCGGTGTAGGCCATCGACTGGACGAACGCCGTCGGGTAGGCCCCCCACAGGGCGGCCAGCACCACCCCCGTGCGCCGTCCGCGCAGACGCGCGCCCACCGCGAAGATCCCCCAGGCGGCGAGCAGCCCGGCACTCCAGGCGACCAGGAGCCCCGCGCCGCCGAGGCTGAGGGGGGTCAGCTCGTGGATGCCGCGCTCCAGAGCCGGGAGCAGGGGGAAGAAGGCCAGGTCGGAGTGGACGGCCCCGTCGGGGAGGGTGACGGTGTAGCCGTAGCCGTCGGCGGCGATGCGCTGGTACCAGACGGAGTCCCAGCGTCCGCTGAGCCGCGCCAGGGGGTCCTTCCCCTCGGCGGAGGCGGCCGCCCAGAGGACCAGGAGCCCCAGGGCCCGCACGGCGGCGTAGACCGCGAGCGCGGGTGCGGCGACCCGGAGCGCGGCGACGGCCCGCGGCCCGGCGGCGGGCGTCTTGGGGGCCGGAGCGGCGGGCGTCCGGGGGCTGAGCTGGTGGACGGGCATACGGCCGATTATGACGGCGATCCGGGGCCTCCCGTCTCGGGGGCGGAGGCCCGGTGCGGTGGGGTGTGATCGGTCCCGAGGAATCGGGCGCCCGCTCGCGGCGGGGAGCGGGCGCCCCGGCCCCCGACCCCTCTGCCCCCTCGCGCGACGCGCTCGCGGTTCGGTCTCGCCGTCGTGGCGTGTGCCGTCCGGTCAGGACCCCTCAGCGCTCTCGCGCCCGGCGGGAGGATCGGCTCGCGCCGCGTCCCGCGACCGGCGCGGGCGGCCGGGGGACGACCGCACCGGCGTCACGCCTCACGGGCCCGCTCGGCGATGTACGCCTCCACGCCGGCGCCCAGGTCGGCGAGCAGGGCCTCGAAGCCGGCCACGACGTCCGGCGGGTGCCCGGCCATGACGGCGTCGAGGCGGACGCCCAGGGGGTGGAAGAACTCCTCGGCGCGCTCCTGGACGTGCGCGCTGCTCCGCAGGGTGATCACCCGTCGGTCGGCGTGCTCACGGCTGCGGATGATGTGCCCGGCCTGTTCGAGGCGGTTGAGCAGAGCGGTCGTCGCGCTCGGGGAGAGCGGAAGCCGTTCGCTGAGCCGGGCCGGCGAGAGGGGGGCGCCCCGCTCGTCCGCCGCGGCGATCTCCAGCAGGGCGGCCGCGTCCGTGGAGTGCAGCCCCAGCCAGTCGGCGAAGAGGCGGCTCAGCTCGGTGTAGTGGCCGGCGTAGGCCCGGAGCGCCTCGATCAGCCGTTCACGCTGCGCCGTCGCCTCACCGCGTGTCGAACCCTCCACCGCCGACGCCACCCTTCCTCACCGCGGGTCGGCCGACCGTTCGCGCGCCGCCACGCCTTTGACAACCTACTACCCTCCCCCTACCGTTCCATCATCGAATTATTCCACAATGGAAGGAGTTACGGTGCGCAGTCCTGCTGCCGCCACCCGCCGGTGGCTCGGCCTGATCGCGATCGCCCTGGGGGTGGCGCTGATCGTGGTGGACACCACGATCGTCAACGTGATCGTCCCCTCGATCGTCGAGGACCTGGACGCCACATCCGCCCAGGCGCAGTGGGTCCAGGAGTCGTACGCCATCGTCTTCGCCGCGTTGCTCCTGCTCACCGGCCGGCTGGCCGACATCCTCGGAGCCCGCCGCGTCTTCGTCGGCGGTGTCGTCGTCTTCGGGGCGACCAGCGTGCTGGCCGGGCTCGCGCCCGACAGCGAACTGCTGATCCTGGCCCGGTTCCTCCAGGGCGCCGGAGCGGCCATGCTGCTGCCGACCTCGCTGTCCCTGCTGAAGGCGACGTTCACCGGCAAGGCGCGCGGCCAGGCGTTCGCCGTGTGGGGCTCGACCATCGGCGCCGCCGCCGCGCTCGGCCCGCTGCTGGGCGGCTGGCTCGCCGAGCACGTCTCCTGGCGCTGGGCCTTCGGGATCAACGTGCCGCTGTCCGTGCTGGTGGGGGCCGGTGTGCTGCTGTACATGGCCCCCTCGCCCCGGACCCGGGGCCGCGTCGACGTGCCGGGCGCGCTGCTCTCGGTCGCCGGTCTCGGGCTGCTCGCCTTCGGCCTGGTCGAGGGACGTACGTACGGCTGGATCACCACCGTGCGCCCGCTGGAGGTCCTGGGCCTCACCTGGTCCGGCGGCCCCTCTCCGGTCCTGGTCGCCCTGGTCCTCTCGGCCGCCGGCCTCTACGCGTTCGTACGGCGGCAGGTCGCGCTGGGTCGCGCGGGCCACTCGGACCGGGTCCTGATGGACGTGGGCCTGTTCTCCATCGCCTCGTTCCGGAGCGGCAACATCGCGACGCTGATCATCGGCATCGGCGAGTTCGGCGTCGTCGCCATCCTGCCCCTGTGGCTCCAGTTCACCCTCGGCTACAGCGCCCTGCAGGCCGGTCTCGCCCTCGTGCCCGTGGCCATCGGCTCCTTCGTCGCCAGCGGTGCGAGCTTCGGCATGGCCGCCAAGGTCGCACCGCTCGGCCAACTGCGCGTCGGGCTCGCCCTGGAGGTCGTCGGGCTCGCCGGGATCGGGCTGGTCGCCGCCCCCGACCGTGCGTGGTGGCCCGTCTCCCTGGTGCTCTTCCTGTACGGCATCGGCGTCGGCTTCGCGACCGCACAGGTCACGAACGTCGTCCTCGACGACGTTCCGGAAGCCAGCTCCGGGCAGGCGTCCGGGGTGCAGAGCGCCTTCCGCCAGCTCGGCTCCGCCCTCGGCATCGCCGCCCTCACCACGGTGTTCTTCACCACGCTCAGCACCCGGCTGAACGACCGGCTCACCGGCGGCGGCCTGCCCGCGGGCGAGGCCGACCGGCTCGCCGCCGCCGTCACCGACAGCGCCGGGGCGGCCATCGGCCCCCTGGCCGCGGACCCCCGGACGGCCTCCGTCGCGGACGCGGCCCGCGCGGCGATGACGGACGGTGTGGTCCTCGGCGGTTACGTCGCGGCCGGATTCGTCCTGCTGGGGCTCATCGCCTCGTTCCTCATCCCCGCATCTTCCCCAGGCGCGAACGGGAACGGGGCCGCAGACGGATACGGGGACGGGGACGGGGACGGGGACGCGGCGAGGGAAACCGCCCCCGCGTCCGCACTCCGGAAGCCCGTCGCGTGACGAGGACCCCCTGGGCCGGCCGCCGATGACTCCCGCGCCGCCTCCCACCTTCGGGCCCGGCCCGGCGGTGGGAGGCGGCGCGGAACCCGTCCTCGGGTCAGGAAGCGCCGCCGCGCGGGAAGGAGACCTCGACCCGGCGGTTCTTCTTCCGGCCCTCCTCGGTGCTGTTGGCGGCGATCGGGTACTGCTCCCCGTACCCCCGGATCTCGTACGTGATCGTGGGGCCGAGCTGCTGGGACAGGACCCCGTGCACCGCGTCCGCGCGCCGCTTGGACAGGACGTCGCCGTGCGCCGAGGAACCGAGGTCGTCGGTGAAGCCGAAGACGCGGACCCTGGTCGCGTTCTGCGCCTTGATCTCCTCCGCGATGGCGGCGATCCGGGCCTGGGCCGCCGAGCTGAGCTTCGCGCTGTCCTTGCCGAAGAGGACCTCGGCCTGGAGCGCGAGCTTGATGTCGGCATTGCTGTCCTCGCGGCGTTCCTCGCCACCGAGGTCCTCGACCACCTGGACGATGTCGAGGACGCGGCCAGGGGCGAGCGTGCCGCCTTCCGGCATCTTCAGGTCGGGGTCATTGGGGTCGAGAGGAACGGGCGGCTCCGAGGTCGCCTGGGTCCCCGGAGGCATACTCGGCACATCGTCCGCGCATGAGGGCGACGCCCCGAGAAGCGTGGTCCCGGCGATCAGCATGACGACCGCGACGGCCTGCCCTACGTTCCGCACCGTCCCAGGGCGCTGATTGGTCTTCATGTCCGCATTCACCCAGAGATCTTCAGCGAGGTGGTGGCGAACGTCGGCAGATTGAAGTCGACTTCGGTCGTGGTCTGCGGCGGAGCCGGGAACTGCATGAAGATCGGCGCCGTCTTGCCCGGAGCGAGGGACGTGATCGCCGTGGTGCACAGACACCGGGAATCCGTGTCCCGGAGGACGTAATAGCGCTTTTTCTCCGTCTTGTCCACCAGCGTCGCCCCGGCGACCGAGTTGGGGTTCTTGTTGACTACGTTCACTTCGGAGCCGGACCACCCGGAGGTCGTGCGCGCCTGGTCCCCCTCGTTGGTGATCTGGCCCTGGACCGTCAGAAACCCACCGAGGTCCCGCTTGACCTCGTTGACGACCAAAACAAGTCCGCCCTGTCCACGCGCCTCGGCCAACTTGACATCGGGGTCCACAGCCTCGCCCGCGGCCGTGTCCTCCTGCTGCGGCTCCCCCTTGTCCTCCTCGGAAGGACTGGCCGGTGCGGAAGGCGCGCCGGCACCCTCGGTACGGGGCTCCTCACCGCCGTCGTCACCGCAGCCGGTCAGGGTGAAGGCGAAGGCGGCCGCCGCCGTCACAGCCGCCATCGCCCTTCCGGTTGTCGTGGTCCACCGCATACTCATCGTCCGAATCCTCTACTCGTGGTTCGCTTTCACTGGTCGACCAACCGCACGTCGAAGAGACTGTTGCGCACTGCCGCCCACAGGGTCGGGCTGCTCGGCGCGATTTTCACCACATCACCATTCGAGCAGGAGAAGACGTACAGGTCCTGGGTTCCGTCGCTGTCGACGTCCGTCGCCTTCCACCGAGGACAGCGAAACTCGACCAGCGCGGTGGCCTCGGCCTCCGCACGCCGGTTCTCTGTGCCGGGGATGACCGGCGAATCGACGGCTTTCCTCCCCTGCACCTCGACCGTGATCTCGTCACGCAGATAGCCGCTTTCGAACGTGCAGGACTGCTCGTCGGCGTCATTGGCGGCGGCCAGCCGTGCCGCTTCCCCGCAGGGAGGCACGAAGGGCCGGTCGAGGAAGAGGTCGAGCGTGTCATCAGAGAGCGAGGCGAGGAACCCCGGCCCGAAGTCGTCGCGGAGGCTCTGGGCGGCAGCCAGAGCGGCCGCGTCCGCAGCACCCTGGGACCCGTTGCGCAGGGCGGACGCCTTGCCGACGGCGAAGAAGGCGAACGCGAGGAAGAGCAGGCCTGCCACCATGACCACGTAGAGGGGGAAGGCCTGCCCCGCGTCGCCTTGCGGACGCGCGCGCATCAGCCAGAGGTGATGGCGGACACCAGACCACTGATGCGGCCCGAGATGCTCCCGCCGATGCCGGAGGCCGCGATCGCCCCGATGATCGCCACGACCACCAGGATGATCCCCAGGTACTCGAACGCCGTCTGACCCCGGTCCTTCGCGGCGCAGCGCTTCCGGATGCCGCGAGCCGCTGTGTCGGCCCAGCCGGTGACGCGGACGGCGGTCTTCAGGGTGATGTTCGACATGGTGTTCCCCTCCTGGTCCGGCCGGCCGGGCGCCGGCCGACTCACACGTTCCTGCGGTGCCGTGGGCGGAGCCGGCCTGCTCTGGGCCGGTGCCGCTGGTGACGTGAGAACCATAGGGGGGAAACGGTGGTCGGCCGGAGGGTCCATGGGCCCATTTCCGGACCCGAAGAGCTTTCCGGGGCGGCTCGTCGGCGGTGCGGTCAGTCATGGCGCCGCCCGGAGTCGCGGGGCGCGGTGCCGAGCCAATGGGCCATGGCCTCGCCGCGGGTGGTGCTGTCGAGCTTGGTGAAGATGCGGTTGATGTGGTTCTTGACCGTCTTCTCGCTGATGAAGCAGGTGGCCGCGATCTGTTGGTTGCTCATCCCGGACGCAATCAGGTCCATGACCTCCACCTCCCTCGAACTCAACATGCCCCGGAGCCTGTTGGGGGACGCTACCGGTCCTCCGGTCACCGAAGACTGTCCCACAGCGGGTTGCAGTCGCGAAAGCCTTTCCGAGGGTTCGACCGGACGGGGGTACGCGGGCTCCGGGGCCGCCGTCGGCACTCCGCCCAGGCCGTCCGGGAGGGGCGAGCCGTGGGGCGGCGGGCCGTCGCGCAGGTGGGCGCGGAGGACGTCGGCGGCCGTGGCGGTGAAGTGGGCGCGGCCGTCCTTCGTGTCGCACACCGCCCGGACGAGCTGGTCCGCCGTGAACTCGCCGTGCACCAGGTAGCCGCCCGCGCCCAGGCGCAGCGCCTCGTGGACGATCTCGCTCTCGCGGCTGTACGTCAGCATCAGCACGGGGGCGGTCCCGACCAGGTGGGGCAGGGCGGAGATGCCGTCCACGCCGGGCATACGGACGTCGAGCAGGACCACGTCGGGGCGGTGCCGGAGCGTCTGCTCGTACGCCTCCCGGCCGTCCGCCGCCTCCGCGACCACCTGGATGTCGGCCCGGCCCGAGAGCAGCGCCCCCAGGCCCGCCCGGACCACCGGGTTGTCGTCCGCGACCACCACCCGCAGCCGGGCCGCCGCGGGGGCCGTGGGCGACGGGGGGAACGGGTCCGGCGACGGCCGCCCCGCCTCCTCGACCGCGGTGGGCGGGTCGGAGTCCTCGACCGCGGTGGACGGGCCGGTCGGGGCGGGCCCTGCGACGTGCGGGCGCACGGGGCCACCGGAGGCCGGGGCGGGCCCTGACGCGTGCGGGCGCAAGGAGTCGCCGGGGGCCGGGGCGTGGTGGCTCGGTGCGACGTGCGGGCGCACGGGGCCATCGGAGGCCGCGGCGGCCCCTGACCTGTGCGGGTGCACGAGGTCGCTCGGGGCCGGGTCGTGGTGGCTCGGCTCAGGGGAGATGTCTTCCGGCATCGTGCGGCCTCCTCTCGGGAGTGGTGGCGCCGGGCAGGGCCGCCAGGGGGAGCTCCACGCGCACTTCCGTGCCCTTCTCCCCCCGGCCCCGCCCGATGTGGATGCGCGCGCCGATGGCGGCGGCGCGTTCGACCATGCCCACCAGGCCGAAGTGCCCCGCCCGGCGCAGGGCGTCGAGGGTGGTCCCGGCCGGCAGGCCGCGCCCGTCGTCGTACACGCTGACGCGGAGCACATCGCCCTGCACGCCCGCGAGGACGACCAGGCGGCCGGGGTCCGCGTGGCGGTGGGCGTTCTCCAGGGCCTCGGCGGCGACGGTGAGGAGCTGCCGGGCGACCGCCTGCGGCACCGGCGGCGCCGGGACGCCCTCGCCGAGCCTGCGGAAGACGGTCGGTACGGCGTGGTGGTCGGCGAAGTCCTGCGTGTGGGCGGCCAGTTCCGCGAGGATGTCGACGCCGCCCGCCAGGCCCTGTTCGCGGCGGAGGTCGGTGAGCAGTTCCCTGGACTCGGCGGCGGCGCGGCGGGCGGCGCGGGCGACCAGCTCCGCCCGCTGTCGGACGGTGGGCGGGTCCGTGCGGTCCGCCGACCCCGCCAGGCCGTCCGCCGCGAGCGCCAGGCCGTGCAGGGTCTTGGCGACCGAGTCGTGCATCTCCCGTGCCAGACGGGTGCGTTCGGCCTCCACCGCCTCGGTCGCCGCCAGCCGCGCCCGCGTCTCGGCAAGGGCCTGGGTGGCGGCGCCGAAGCGGAGCAGCAGGTTGCGCAGGGTGACCCCGAGCGCCCCGGCGATCACGCAGAAGCCGGGCAGCAGGAGCGCGGTGGCCCCGCTGCCGCGGAGGTCGGGGACGCTGGCGTACAGGCCGAAGACGATGACCACCTGGAGCGCGGCGAGGACGGCGGCGCCCCGGCTGCCCTGGACCAGGCCGGCCAGCAGCGGGGTGCAGGCGGTGACGTACGCGAGGGTGGACTCGGGGGTGGCCGTGACCAGCAGGAGCGTTCCGAAGAGCACGTCGACGCCGAGCAGCCAGGGGTGGCGCAGCAGGACGGGGCCGAAGCGCTCCCAGTCGCGGAACAGGACGTACGAGCCCATGAAGGTGGCCAGGACCGCCGAGCCGACGAACCAGGTGGGCAGGCCGGGGGCGGTGTTGCCGATGGCGTACGGCGTCGCGATCGCGATCATCGCCAACCGGAAGCCGAAGACCTGGCGGCACATCGCCTGGAGGGCGTTGACCTGGATGGCGAGGGCCGGGCGGGCCGGTGCGCCGGTGGGGGCGTGGTCCGGCGCGGCGGCCGGTCCGGTCCGGGCGTCGCCCACCTGATGGGCCATGCGCTGTCACCCCCGTCGCGTCCTCGCGTCTGCCGGCGTCCGCCCGCGGACGTCAGGCGCCTGCCCGCGCCCGGCCGTTCCGCCCTACGGGGTTCCCGTCCCCGCTCGGAGGGCCGTTCATGTCACCCGCCCCCCGTGAGGAACGCGAAGTCGACGTCGGCCCCGTAGACGAACCCGACCGTCAGCAGCAGGAGCGTGCCCGGCAGGAGGAAGGAGGTCACCGCGAACGTGGCCTTGGGAACCGCCTTGGCGGCCTTGCGGCGGGCGTTCTGGGCGTCGGTGCGGCGCATGTCGTCGGCGATCTGGATGAGCGTCTCGACGATCGGCGCGCCCAGCTCCTCGCCCTGCTGGAGGGTCGTGACGAACATGGCGACCTGTTCGGAGTCGTTGCGCCTGCGCAGTTCCTCGAAGGCCTGGCGGCGGCTGACGCCCATGTCCATCTGGCGCAGGGTGATGCGCAGTTCGTCGGCCCAGGGGCCCTCGTACTTCTCCGCGACCCGGTCCAGCGCCTGGCGGAAGCCGAGCCCCGCGGAGACGACGACGGCCAGGACGTCGAGGAAGTCGGGCAGGGTGCGTTCGATGTGCGCGCGGCGGACCCGGATCGCCGACCAGATGCCGACCTCCACCCAGAACAGCCCGAACGCGATCATGAGCAGGGCCAGGAAGAACTGGCCGCGCAGGAGCATCGAGAACGCGCCGAGCAGGCCGAGCGCCCCGTAGACCGCGCGGCGGGCCGCGTAGCGGTCGATGGTGAGGCCGCCGGGGTTGCCGGCCAGGTCGATCTGGCGGCGCTTCCTGTTGACGGCCTTGGGGCCCATCATCCGCAGGACCAGGGGGGCCCAGCGGATGCCGAGGCGGTCGATGCCGGAGCCCACCGCGCCGGTGCGGCCCGACCCGGATTCGAGGGCGACGGCGAGGTCCTCGGGGAGCTTGGCGTCGGCCCGGTACATCCGGATGCCGTGGATGGCCCCGTAGACGGCGAGGCCGACGACCAGGGCGAGCAGCAGGTCCATGTCTCTTGGTCCTTCCTGGTGTCAGACGTCGATACGGGACAGCCGGCGGATCACGACGAATCCGACGGCGTACAGGGCGATCGCGACGACGACGGCGGCCTGCCCGACGAAGGCGCCGGTCATCCGGTCGAGGGCGCCGGGCATGACGGCGTTCATCAGGAGCATCGCGCCGACCCCGAAGGCCGGTACGGCGTAGGCGGTGACCGTGACCTGCGAGAGCTGGGTCTTGACCTCGCGGCGGGTCTCCTTGCGCTCCTCCAGGGTCTGGGTGAGGTTGCGCAGCGAGCTGACGACCGTGCCGCCCGCGCGGTTGGACAGGACCAGGGTGGTGACGAGGACGACGAGTTCGCGTGAGGGCAACCGGTCGGTCAGCTCGCTCAGCGCGTCCTCCAGGGGCTCGCCGACGGCCAGCCGGCGGGCGACGCGGGCCAGCTCCTCCCCGGCCGGCCTCTCCAGCTCGTCGGCGGCCATGGAGAGCGCGGTCCGCAGGGCCAGCCCGGCCTGGGTGGCGTTGGCGAGGATGCGGGACAGCTCGGGGAGCTGGTTGATGAAGCGCTCGGTGCGCTTGGCGCGCTGCCAGTTGAGGTAGGCGTTGGCGCCCCACAGGCCGATCAGGGCGGCGACCGGGCCGAAGAACGCGGCGAGCAGGGAGGAGGCGATCATCCACAGCCCGGCCATCGCGACGACCGCGTAGACGCAGAACTCGCCGGGGGTGAGCTCCATGCCGGTGGCGGCCAGCTTCCGCTCCAGCTTCCGGCCGAACGCGGTGGCGCGCAGGCGGCGGTCCAGGCCCGTGAAGCGGCGGACGCGCCCCTGCTCGGGGATCTGCCCGACGTGGGAGAGCCGTTCGACGAGGGCGTCGCGGTCGGCCTTGCCGCCGGCGTAGGCGTGCAGTCCGGCCACGCCCAGCACGCAGGCCAGCAGCGTGACGCCGACGGTGATCAGGGGGAGGTTGACGTTGTCCATGCTCGGTTACCTAGTTGGCCTCTCGGGTGGCGAGCTGTTCGGCGGATCGGGCGACCCCGAACGCCTGCGGGACGGGCTGGCCGGCCAGGTAGAGGCGGTCGGCGATCTTCCGGGGCAGCGGCAGGTACCGGAACTCCCCGTGGACGCGGCCGTCCGGGCCCATCGGCCGGGCGTCGAACCGCGCGACGGTGACGATGCGGTAGGGGTCCCGCCCGTGCGAGTCCAGGACGGCGATCTCGGTGACCTTCCTGGCCCCGTCGGCGTGCCGGGTGAGCTGGACGATGACGTCGACGGCGCTGTTGATCTGGTCGTGCAGCGCCTCGAAGGGGATCTCGACCTCCGACATCGAGGCGAGGGTCTGGAGGCGCATCAGCGCGTCCTCGGCGCTGTTGGCGTGGACGGTGGCGAGGGAGCCGTCGTGGCCGGTGGACATCGCCTGGAGCATGTCGAGGGACTCGCCGCCGCGGACCTCGCCGACCACGATGCGGTCGGGCCGCATACGCAGGGAGTTGCGGACCAGGTCGCGGATGGTGATCCGGCCCTTGCCCTCCACGTTGGCCGGGCGGGACTCCAGCCGGATCACATGGCTCTGCTGGAGCTGGAGCTCGGCGGAGTCCTCGATGGTGACGATGCGCTCGGCGTCCGGGATCAGCCCGGAGAGCGCGTTGAGGAGGGTCGTCTTGCCGGTGCCGGTGGCCCCCGAGACGATGATGTTCAGCCGGGCCCGTACGAGTCCGGCGAGCAGCACCAGCATCTGCTCGTCCAGCGAGCCGAAGCCGATCATCTCCTGGAGGGTGAAGGAGCGCGGGAAGCGCCGGATGGTGAGCGTGGCGCCGGTCAGCGACAGCGGCGGGATGATCACGTTGACGCGTTCCCCGCTGGGCAGGCGCGCGTCCACCATGGGGTTGGACTCGTCGACGCGGCGGTTGACCGTGGACACGATCCGCTCGATGGTCTGCATCAACTGCTCGTGGGAGCCGAAGCGCATCGGGAGCTGTTCGACCCGGCCGTTGCGCTCCACGTAGATGTGGTCGGGCCCGTTGACCATGATCTCGGTGATGGAGGCGTCCTCCAGGAGCGGTTCCAGGATGCCGAGGCCGAGCGCCTCGTCGACGACGCGACGGATGAGTTGGGAGCGTTCGGCGGTGGAGAGGACCGGGCCCTCGCGACTGATGATGTGGCCGAGGACGCGTTCCAGGCGGGCCCGCCGGTCGGCGGCGGCCAGCGAGGACATCTCCGCGAGGTCGATCTCCTCCAGCAGTTTGGCCCGGTAGGCGGCCACCAGGTGGCCGTCCTCCCGCGCCCCGCTCTGCTCGTCCGGGGTGGTCATGCGTGCCCGCAGGCTCATCTGCGTAACTCCTCGCTCGTGCGGGGCCTCCTCGGCGCGCCCGGCACGTCGGGGGCGCGCCGGTGGCCGGTGGGTGCGGGTCCTCGGGTCAGGGCAGGGCGTTCTCGTCGGCCATGGTCGTGCTCCGCTTCGCCCACCAGCCGTCCAGGCCGGGGACGATCGAGGGCACCCGGATGCTCACGGTGGCCGTCACGTCGCCGCCGCCGCTCTGCTCGTACCGGAAGTCCCCCCCGCCGTCCACCAGCCAACCGCTCACCGCGCCGCGGGCCGTGGCGCTCGGGTCGCCGTGGTGGTCGGCGCTGGCCGCCGCGCGGGCCCCGGCGCGGGACGCGGTGCCCGCCTGGGCGGCGGCGTACGCGGCCAGGCCGAGCTGGATGGCCAGCAGGGCGACGAGCAGCAGCAGCGGGAGGAAGCCCAGGTACTCCAGCGCGACCTGGCCCCGGTCGCGGCCCCTCGCCGGGTGCGCGAGCGGGCACGGGTTCCGGTCGCGGCCCCTCGCCCGGTGCGCGTACGCGTACGGGTCGCCGCTCCCGGTCGGGTGCGGGCCGCGGCCCCGGCTCCCGGTCCGGTGCGCGTACGGGCGGGGGCCTGGGGGCCGGGCGGTCGGCGCGGCGTGCGCGGTCGGCGCGGCGTGCGCGGTCGGCGCGGCGTGCGCGGTCGGCGCGGCGTGCGCGGTCGGCGCGGCGTGCGCGGTCGGCGTCATCACTCAGTCCTCCAGCGCCGATCCGGCTTCGCCGTCGACGCCCACGTCGAGGTCGAACAGGCCCGGCACCAGCACCGGGACCGTGAGCGACACCTTCGCCTCGTACAGGCCGCCGCCGGGGCCGCACGCGACCCGCGCCCCGCTCAGCCACGCCTGCGGAAGGTCCTCCAGGGCCCCCGCCCGGCAGGCGGCGTCCGCCCCGTACTCCGCACCGCTCCCCTTGCGCGCGCCCACGTCCGCCGCGTTGCCGGCGAGGCTGAAGGTGTAGCCGATCAGGGCGCACTCCCAGAGCACGAGCATGATCAGGATGATGAAGGGCGTCATGCCCAGGAACTCGATCGCGGTCTGCCCGCGGTCATGGCGGGCGGCGATCAGCCTCCACAGGCCGGGACGTGCCACTCGGGTGGTGGTCATCGCTCACCGTGTCCCCTCGGGTGCGCCGGGGCCGCGGCCGACCCCGCCGCGCCGCCGGCGTCCGATCGAGCCGCGGTCGTTCTTCGGGGCGGCGCTCCTCTTGGCCAGGACGCCGCCGGTCCGCTTCGCCGGCGTGCCCTCCTTGACGATGCCCAGCTCCCCGGCCAGTCCCCAGAGCGCCTGCTTGACGGTGCTCTTGGCGTCCAGTTCGTGCAGGCGTCCGGAGTCGATGGACGCCTGGAGCTCCTTGAAGTTGGCGGGGACCGCCACCGAGGCGACCCGTGTGCCGGTGATCTTCTGGACCAGGGGCGGCTGGATCTCGGTGTTGCGGGTGAAGCGGTTGACGACGGTGACCGTCTCCTCCGCCTTGCGGATCTGGAGCCGTTCCCACATCCGTACGACGCGTTTCGCGCCGCGCACCGCGACGACGTCGGGGGTGGTGACCAGCAGGGCCACGTCGGCCATCTCGACGGCCGCCGCGTTGGCGCCGTTCATCTGGCCGCCGCAGTCGATGACGACGACCTCGTAGCGGGAGCGCAGGGCGCTGACGATCTGGCGGGCCGAGCGGTCGCTGACCTCCTCGCCCCGTTCGCCCTCGCCGGGGGCGAGGAGCAGGGCGAGGCCGGTGGAGTGGGAGTAGACCGCGTCGGCCAGCACGCGCGGCGAGATGTCGGCGATCACGGCGAGGTCGACGAGGGAGCGCCGGAACTGCACGTCGAGGAAGGAGGCGATGTCGCCGGTCTGGAGGTCCATGTCGACCAGGGCGACGGTGTGGCCGGACGCCTGGGATGCGAGGGCCAGGTGGATGGCGGTGACGGTCGCGCCGACGCCGCCCTTGGCCCCGGAGACCGTGACCACCGTGCCGCCGGGTCCGGCGAGGACGTCGCTGCCGGAGAGGAGGTGGCGCCGCACCCCGGAGGACCACTGGGCGGCCGCCTGGACCCGGTTGGCCAGCTCCTCGTAGCCGAGCGGCAGGGTGACCAGGCCGCGCACCCCGGAGTCCATCGCGGCGGCGAACAGGCTCGGGCCGGCGTCGGCGGTGATCAGGACGACGCCGACGGAGGGGAACCGCAGGGAGACCTCCCGTACCAGCTCCAGGGCGGGCACCGGGCCGATCCGCTCGTGGACCAGCACCACGTCGGGCAGCTCGTCGAGGGCCTCGCCCGCGAGGCGGGCCAGGGTGTCGATGAGCTGGGTGGAGTCGCCGACGGGGTTGGCCGGTTCGGCGTCGGGGAGCTGGCTGAGCAGGGTGGTGAGGGACCGGGCCGCGTCGGGATCGCCGACGGCG
This sequence comes from Streptomyces sp. NPDC041970, assembly GCF_055588985.1. NCBI lineage: Bacteria > Bacillati > Actinomycetota > Actinomycetes > Kitasatosporales > Streptomycetaceae > Streptomyces > Streptomyces sp. NPDC041970. The sequence goes on along the minus strand of NZ_JBVJCD010000012.1, from coordinate 65,981 downwards.
GGGAGGATTCTGGTGGTCATCCCATCCTCACTTGTCCTTGTCGAGCGTGTAGGTGCGGTCTCCCGGACGGATGGTGCCGTCGCCGCCGGGGGCGACGAGCGCGAGGCGCACGTGCTCCGCGAACGACTCGGCGTAGGCGATGCGCTGGGTGTCCAGCGTGTTCAGCGCGAAGGTGATCGGCACGGCCTCGGTGACCTGGCTGCGCCGCTCGTCCGCGTCCGGGTCGAGGGCGGTGAGCCTGCCGACCTCCAGCACCTTGGCGTTGGAGACGATGACCTTCGACTGGGGCGGGGGGCCCTGCTGTTCGCCGGGGAAGGTGGCGTAGACGTTGACCGTGGCGCCGGGGGTGATCTTGCCCGCGACGCCCGTGGAGGCGTCGATCATGATCGCGATCTCCTGCTCGCCGGGGCGCAGTTCGGGTTTGCGCACCATCATGTCCGACTGGAGCAGGGAGCCTTCGCGGAGCTGGGTCACGGCGATCTTCGACTCGACCTCCCGCAGGTCGGTCACGGCGTTCTTGGAGAGCCAGCGCCGGGGCATCGCGATCTTCTCGAACTGGCCGCGGTTGAGCGCGGTGTACGGGGCCACGTTGGTCTTCAGCCGGTACGCCGTGACCTCGGGCCCGACCTTCGAGTTGACGTCGCCGATCACCGAGAGCACGCCGGCGAAGGCCGCGAGGGCGCACAGGACCGACAGGAGCAGGAGTATCACGCCGCGGCGCTGGCGGGAGTTCATGGTCCGGACAACCTCGTTCGATTCGGATGCGTGGGGCGGCGGGCGGGCAGGGGGGCGGTCGGGGGTGGCGCGGCGGTACGGGGCGGGCGGTCGGGGTCAGGGGCCGGGCGGCGCGGCGGCCCCCCGGTGGAGGGCGCGGGCGGGCGTCCGGTGCTCCGGGGCCGCGAGCGGCGCGGAGCAGAAGGCGCAGCGGTCGCCGATGAGTTCCATGGCGCACCAGTGGCACTTCTCCCGGCGTACGGAGGAGACCAACTGGTAGACCACGGAGAGGTCCGGCAGGTGGGCGGCGAACTCCACCAGCCTGCCCGTGCCCCACCAGCGCGGCGAGTCGGCCGGGAGCGCGGTGTCGAGGACGGCCTGGACCCTCCAGGCGGGCGCCAGGGCCTCCCGTACCCAGTCGGACTGAAGGTGCCCTCTGGCCACCAGAAGATGCGTGGCGAACTCCGGTCCGGGCGGGGGTGCGACGGCCGGGCCGATCTTCAGCAACTGCGGCTTCGGTCCGGCGAGGACGGCGAACTGGGAGCCGGGGACCCAGGACGTGGCGTGGCTCCGGAGGCTCACCGGGACGTGGTCGAGTCGGGCGACCGAGTTGAGCAGGGCGCCCGCGTGGATGTAGTGGGTGAGCAGCCGGGCGGCGGAGGCGATCACGCCGGGGCTGAAGTCGCAGAGGGTCAACTGCCGTAACTGGCGTACGAGGACGGCGACGCCCAGGGGCGGCAGGTCGGCCTTGACCAGGGCGATCCGGTCGCTCTCCAGGACCGAGCGGATGGAGTGGAGGCGGCGTTCGTGCTCGGGGCGGATGCCGGAGGGGTAGACGGCGATCACGTACCCGTGCTGTTCGAGCAGGAGGTGCATGTCGCCGATGGCCAGCTCCAGGGACTGGGCGTCGGGGGCTTGCAGCAGGGCCGCGGTCGGCGTCTGCTGGTCGGTGGGCGGCAGCACCAGGTCGGCACTGGTCACTGCTATTGCGGTCGGCACGCTCTTTCCCCGTTCCGGCTCCGGTCGACGTCGGGACGTCGTCCGCAATCGCTCTGCTCCGTGCTCCTGTTCCAGCACTTTAGCCACGTCTCACCAGGCAGAGAACAGTTATCGGAGACCAGTGCGCCGCCGCGCGGACCGTGTTCGACCCGAGGCCGTGCGCCAAACGGGATGAATCGATTACGGCCGGCCCGGCGGGCGCTGCGCTGGGTGACCGCGGGCGCGCCACGGACGGGTCCCCGCGCGGGCGGCCGCGCAGGTCAACCGGGGTCCGGTGGCCGGGGGTCCGCCACGGCCGCCCCGGCCCTGTCACCGTCCGGAGACGCACGGCGGGATCACCCGTGCGAGGGGCGGCGAGGGGCCGTCGGCGGGGGGCGCGGCCCGGCGGGCCGTGCGCCGGCGCACGGGCGGCCGAAGGGGGGCGGCGCGGAGCCCGTACGGCACGTGCGCCCGGCTCCGCGCCGACGCCCAATCCCTGCCAGAGGTCTTGACAACTTGATTGGTCTGGACCAGTTTATCCGCCAAGCGACGACCACCGCCCTCGGCGCGACACCCCGACGCCCGACGCCGCACCACCCAGCACCACCGTGCAGCCCCACGCCCGTCGTCCGCCCGGCGTCTGCACGGCCCCCCGCCACGCACCACCCGACTCCCCCCGGAGGCACCAGTGGAACACTCCGCAGGCAGCAGGCGCAGAAGCCGCCGCTCCCGCCACGTGCTCGGCGGCGCCGTCGCCGTCCTCGCGGCCGGCGCCCTGTCCGTCACCGGACTGGCCGGCACCGCCCAGGCCGCCGACGTCAACAACGCCAAGAACGCGGGCTTCGAGTCCGGGCTCGCCAACTGGACGTGTTCCGGGGGCAGCGGCGCGGCCGTCTCCTCCCCCGTGCGCACCGGCGTCGGCGCGCTGAAGGCGACCCCGGCCGGCCAGGACAACGCCCGGTGCTCGCAGACCGTCGCCGTGAAGCCCAACTCCACGTACGCGCTCAGCTCCTGGGTGCAGGGCGGTTACGCCTACCTCGGCGTGACCGGCACCGGCACGACCGACGTCTCCACCTGGTCGCCCGGCTCCACCGCCTGGACCAAGCTGGCCACCAGCTTCAAGACGGGCGCGAACACCACCTCGGTGACCGTCTACACCCACGGCTGGTACGGGCAGGCCGCCTACCTCGTCGACGACTTCGAGGTGACGGGCCCGGACGGCGGCGGCAGCGAGCAGCCCGGCCCGGTCGTCCCGGCGCCCCCCGCCGGCCTCGCCGCGGGCGCGGCGACGGCGACCTCCGTCACCCTGTCCTGGAACGCGGTCTCCAACGCCACCGGCTACACCGTCTACCGGGACGGTGTGAAGGCGACCACCGCCACCGGGACCTCGGCGACCGTGACGGGCCTGTCGGCGGACACCGCGTACCAGTTCTCCGTGAGCGCCACCAACACGGCCGGCGAGTCCGTCAAGTCGGCGGCGATCACCGCCCGTACGGCCAAGCCGGGCACCGGACCGGGGACCACGGTGCCCAAGCACGCGGTGACCGGCTACTGGCAGAACTTCAACAACGGCGCGGCCGTCCAGAAGCTCAGCGACGTCCCCGCCGACTACGACATCATCGCGGTCTCCTTCGCGGACGCCACCTCCACGCCGGGCGCGGTCACCTTCAACCTGGACACCGCCGGGCTGAACGGCTACACCGACGCGCAGTTCCGGGCCGACATCAAGGCCAAGCAGGCGGCCGGCAAGAACGTGATCATCTCGGTCGGCGGCGAGAAGGGCACGGTCGCGGTCAACAGCGACGCCTCCGCCACCGCCTTCGCCAACTCGGTGTACACGCTGATGCAGGACTACGGCTTCAACGGCGTCGACATCGACCTGGAGAACGGCCTCAACTCCACCTACATGACGAAGGCCCTGCGCCAGCTCTCGGCGAAGGCCGGCAGCGGGTTCGTCCTCACGATGGCCCCGCAGACGATCGACATGCAGTCGACGTCGGGTGAGTACTTCAAGACGGCGCTGAACGTCAAGGACATCCTGACCGTCGTCAATATGCAGTACTACAACAGCGGTTCGATGCTGGGCTGCGACGGCAAGGTGTACTCGCAGGGCTCGGTGGACTTCCTCACCGCGCTCGCCTGCATCCAGTTGGAGGGCGGCCTCGACCCGTCCCAGGTCGGCATCGGCGTCCCGGCCTCCACCCGCGGCGCGGGCAGCGGCTACGTCTCCCCGTCGGTCGTCAACGCGGCCCTGGACTGCCTGACCAAGGCCGTCAACTGCGGTTCCTTCAAGCCCTCCAAGACCTACCCGTCGCTGCGCGGCGCGATGACCTGGTCCACGAACTGGGACGCCACGGCCGGGTTCGCCTGGTCGAAGGCGGTCGGCCCGCACGTCCGCAGCCTGCCGTAACCCCTCGCCCCCACCGTCCGGCACCACTGATCCGCAGCGCCGCCGCTCCCCCGGCGGCGCTGCCGTCGTTCCGGCACGGGCCGCCCGCCGGGACTCCGGGGGCGGCCCGCCCGGCTTCCGGGGGGCGGCATCGCTCAGTTCGGCGCGGTCGCGGCCGTCACCACGGCAGCTCGCGCACCTGCTGGACGCAGAGCACGACGAAGAGCAGGCCCGCCAGGGCCAGCATCCCGTTGCTGAGCGGTCCGTTGCGCCACTGCTTCGGCGTGCGGGAGGAGTTGAGCAGCCAGAGCAGGGTCAGGGCGAGGAAGGGCATGAAGAACGCGCCGAGCACCCCGTACGCGATGACCAGGCCGAAGGGCTCGTCCAGCCAGAGCAGGGTCATCGGCGGGAAGGTCAGCCACAGGAGGTACGCGCGGAACGGCAGCGACCGCTCCCGGCTCCCGACGGCGGCCGCACCGGCGGGCGCCTCGGCCCCCTCCGCACCGGCCCCGGCGGGCGGGGTGCGGAAGCGCTCGACGAAGTCGGCGAACATCAGGCTCACCCCGTGCCAGACGCCGATCAGCGACGAGAACGACGTGGCGAAGAAGCCCACCAGGAACAGTTTGGCGGTGCTCCCGCCGAACCGCTCCTCCAGCACCGCGCTCAGGTCCAGCAGGCCCCGGTCGCCCGTGGAGAGGGCCACCTGCGAGGCGTGCAGCAGTTCGGCGCCCACGATGAGCATCGCCACGACGAAGATGCCGGTGGTGATGTAGGCGACCCGGTTGTCGAGCCGCATCACCCTCATCCAGGACGCGTCGGTCCATCCCTTGGCGTTGACCCAGTACCCGTACGCGGCCATGGTGATCGTGCCGCCGACGCCGCCGACCAGCCCGAGGGTGTAGAGCAGGGAGCCGTCCGGCAGGGTGGGCACGAGCCCGGCGAATGAGGCCCCGACGTCCGGCGTGACACGGGCGGCCACGTAGACGACCACCACGAACATGATGCCGATCAGGACCGTCATGACCTTCTCGAAGACGGCGTACCGGTTGAACCAGACGAAGACCAGCCCGATCAGGCCGGTGGTGATCGCCCAGAACTTCAGCCCCGGCCCGCCGGGGAAGAGCGCCACGATGGGCAGGGCGCTGGAGGACATGGCCGTCGCCCCGTAGAGGAACCCCCAGACGACGACGTAGACCGCGAAGTACACCGTGGTCCAGGGGCCGAGGGTGCGCCAGCCGTCGAAGAGGGTGCGGCCGGTCGCCAGGTGCCAGCGGCCGGCCGCCTCGGCGAGGGAGATCTTGACGACGCAGCCGATCACCGCCGCCCACATCAGGGTGTACCCGAACCTGCTGCCCGCGATCAGCGTCGCCACCAGGTCGCCGGCGCCGACCCCGGTCGCCGCGACGACGATTCCGGGGCCGACGTACCGCCAACGGGGCTTGCGGGGGTGGGAGGACGGCTCCCCTGTCCCTGGGTTCGTGCTCGTCTGCGCCATGCGGCATAAGGAAGCGCAATCGGCGGTGCGGCGCAAGAGGGCGGACGCGACGGGCGGGGACGGATCGGGCCGGATCCCGCGGGCCCGGCCCGATCTCGGCGCGGCGCCCTAGATCACCAGGCTGAGCAGCGCGGCGACCACGAAGCCCGCCACCGACAGCACGGTCTCCAGGACGGTCCAGGACTTCAGGGTGTCGCGCTCGGAGATGCCGAAGTACTTCGACACCATCCAGAAGCCGCCGTCGTTCACGTGCGAGGCGAAGATCGACCCGGCGGAGATCGCCATGATGATCAGGGCGAGATGGGCCTGGGAGAGGTCCTGGCCCTCGACCAGCGGCACCACGATCCCCGCGGTCGTGACGATCGCGACGGTGGCCGAGCCCTGGGCCACGCGCAGCACGACCGAGATCAGCCAGGCCAGCAGGATGACCGGGAGCCCGACGTCGTTGAAGGTGTCGGCCAGCGCGTTGGCGATGCCGCTGCCCTTGAGCACCGCGCCGAAGACGCCGCCCGCGCCGACCACCAGCAGGATGTTCCCGACCGGCTTGAGCGAGGAGGTGGAGACCTTCTCCAGGGAGGTGCGGGACCAGCCGCGGCGGATGCCCAGCAGGTAGTACGCGAGGAACAGCGCGATCGTCAGGGCGACGAACGGGTTGCCGAAGAACTCGACGACCGAGCGGAGCGTGGAGGGGTCCAGCGCGATCGAGGAGAACGTGGCGGCGAGGATCAGGATCAGCGGGGTGCCGATGATCGCGAGGACGGTGGCGAGCGGGACCGGCTTCTCGGGCGGGGCGACGCCCGCGGCCCGCTGCTCGGCGGCGACGGCGGCCTTCGCCTCGGCGGCGGCCTCCACCATGTCCTGCGGGACCTCGACGAAGATCCGCTTGCCGATCCAGGCGGCGTACGCCCAGGCGGCGAGGACGGACGGGATGCCGACGACGACGCCCATCAGGATGACCCAGCCGAGCGACACGTTGAAGAGTCCGGCGGCGGCCACCGGGCCGGGGTGCGGCGGCAGGAACGCGTGGGTCATGGACAGGCCCGCCAGCAGCGGCATCGCGTACAGCAGGATCGATTTGCCGGAGCGCTTGGCGGCGGCGTAGACGATCGGCGCGAGGACGAAGATGCCGACGTCGAAGAAGACCGGGACGCCGAAGATCAGGCCGGTCAGGCCCATCGCGAGCGGGGCGCGCTTCTCCCCGAAGAGGTTCAGCAGCCGGGCGCTCAGCACCTCGGCCCCGCCGGACACCTCCAGGATCGCGCCGAGCATGGTGCCCAGCCCGATGATGATCGCGACATGGCCGAGGATGCCGCCCATGCCGGACTCGATCACCGAGACGGCGGCGGACTTCTGCACGGTGCCGAAGAGTTCGGTGACCGAGAGCCCCGCGCCGAGGCCGACGGCTATGGAGACCGCGAGCAGGGCGACGAACGGCTGGAGCCTGACCTTGATGATCAGGAAGAGGAGCAGGGCGATGCCCAGGGCGGCGACGGTCAGCAGACCCGCGGTGCCGTCGATCAGGAGGAGCAGTCCACCGGTGCGCGGTGGCGCCTCCGCCGGCGGCGGGGTGGCGGCGAGGAACATGTGGGACTCCGGTGCGGCAAGGGGAGTTGAGGGATACCGGCGTGTCCGGACGACCTGGGAGCTGAGGTCTCGGAGCGGTCCGGGCCCCTGCCGTGGGCAGGGGGGAGCGCGGCACGGCGTCCCCGTGGGTCGGGGCGCCGCGCCGGGCGACGGGTGGGGCGGTGCGGTGGTGGCCCTACGGGGCGGTGACGGCCTGCTGCGAGGCGGTGACGGCCCTGCGGGCGGTGCGCCGGCGGCGCGGGGGGCGGCGCGCCGGGCGGGGGGCCGGGCGCGCCGCCGTACGGCGGGGTGGTGCGGGGTCCTGCGGGCGGGGCCGGTCAGCCGAGCACCGCGAGGGCGTCGATCTCGATGAGCAGGCCCTTGGGCAGGCCGACGTAGACCGTGGTGCGGGCGGAGGGCGGCGCCTGGAGGTCCTGCTCGGCGAAGTACGCGTTGTAGATCTCGTTCATCTCCGCGAAGTGGTCCACGTCGGTGAGGTAGACGCGCATCATCATGACGTCGTCCCAGCTCGCGCCGCCCTCCTCCAGGATCGCCTTGACGTTGGCGAAGGTCTGGAGGGTCTGCTCGCGCAGTGTGGGGCCCGCGGGCGTCGGGGCCTGGCCCTCCACGGCCGGCAGGAAGCCGACCTGGCCGGCGACCTGGAGGATGTTGCCCTTCTTCACGCCGTGCGAGAACCGGGCGGGCGGGGCGGTGTGGGTGGAAGGGGTGAGGGCGGTCTTCTCGGTCATGGCTGATCAGGCTTTCTTGGGTTGGGTGGTGCCGGAGTACTCCCGGCTGATGGTCTCGGCGGTGCGCCGGACCAGCGGGAGCAGGGTGAGGAGTTCCTCGGCCGTGACGACCACGTTGGGCGCGGAGACCGACATGGCCGCGACGACCCGCCCGTCCGCACCGCGGATGGGGGCGCCGACGCAGTTGATGGACTCCTCGTGGCCGCCGAAGTCGGTGGCCCAGCCCTGTTCGCGGACGACGGCCAGCTCCTTGAGGAAGGCGGCGGCGTTCGGCGTCGAACGGGGCGTGTACAGGGGGTAGTCGAGCTTCTCGGCGATGGCGCGCCGCTCGGGCTCGGCGAGGTCGGCCAGCAGGAGCTTGGCCACGGCCGCGACGGTGATCGCGACGGGCTTGCCGATCCGGGAGTACATCCGGACGGGGTAGCGGCTCTCGACCTTGTCGATGTAGAGGACCTCCTGCTCCTCGTAGACGGCGAGGTGCACGGTGTGCCCGCACCGGTCGTTGAGGGCGACCAGGTGGGCGTGGGCGATCTCGCGTACGTCGAGGTTCTCGACGGCCTCCTGCGCGAGGGCGAAGAGGCGGGCGCCGAGCCGGTAGTGGTGGTCCTGCTGGCGGTAGACGAGGCCGTGTTCGTGGAGCGTGCGCAGCAGGCGCAGCGCCGTGGACTTGTGGACGCCGAGCCGCTCGGCGACCTGGCCGAGGTCGGCGGGTCCCTGGGCGAGCAGCGGCAGGATGCTCAGTGCCCGGTCGACGGTCTGACTCATGGCGTGCGTACCTCCTCGGGCGCCCTGTCGGCTGCGGTCCAGCCGGGGCCGAGACGCAGTCTCCCCCAGGCCGCGTCGTCGAGTGCCACCAGGCGGTCGGCGTGGGCGCGGGCGGGCGGGTCGGTGAGGTCGCCGGGGACGGTGAGCACGGCGGCGGCCATCAGGTGCCCGTGCCGGACCCGGTCGCGCACGGGCAGTCCGCGCAGGGTGGCGGAGAGGTACCCGGCGGCGAACGCGTCCCCGGCCCCGACGGCGGCGACCACCTCGACGCTCAGGGCGGGGACGGCGGTGACGGTGTCGGACCCGCGCACGCCGGCCTCCTGTGCACCGGCCTCCGACGCGCCGGCTTCCTGTGCACCGGCTTCCCGGACGCCCGCTGCCCCCGCGTCGGCTTCCCGCGCGCCGGCCTCCTGTGGACCGGCTTCCCGGACGCCGGCCTCGCGCGCGCCCGCTTCTCCCCCGCCGGCGCCCCGCTCCGCGGTGAACACCGTCGCGCCCGCGCTCCCCCGCTTCACCACCAGCGCGGCGGGCTCCGGGAGCGCGTCCCGGATCGCCTCCGCGCCGACGATGCCCCACGCCTCCTCCGCCTCGTCCTCGCCGACGAAGACCAGGTCCGAGCGGCGGGCCAGCTCCAGCAGGACCGAGGCGTCCGCCGGTCCGTCGCGCCACAGGTGCGGCCGGTGGTTGACGTCGAAGGAGACCAGGGGCCGGTCCGGCCGGGGCGCGGTCAGCTCGCGGAGCAGGGCCAGGCAGTCGGCGGAGAGCGCGGCGGTGATCCCGGAGAGGTGCAGGACGCGGCCCGCGAAGAGGTCCTCGTACGGGGCGTTGCCGGGGGACATCGCGGAGGCGGCGGACCCCGCCCGGTAGTAGGCGACCTCGTGCGCGCCCGCCCCCCGGTCGGCGGCCGTGCGGAAGTAGACGCCGGTGGGGCGGGCCGGGTCGCGGCGGACGGCCGAGGTGTCGACCCCGTAGCCCGCGATCGTCTCGACGAGGTGGTCCCCGAAGCCGTCCGCGCCGACCCGGCCGACCCAGGCGGTGCGGTGCCCGGCGGCGGCGAGCGCGCAGGCGACGTTGGACTCGGCGCCGCCGATCCCCCGCCCGAAGGAGGGCACGTCGGCGAGGCGGCCTGGCTGCGAGGGCAGGAACGCCACCATGGACTCGCCGAGGCAGACGACGTCGGTGGTCGCGGCGGCACGGGCCGTCCCTGCTGCGGGTCCGGGCACTGGGGGCTCCTCGCTGTTAGGCGTGCGGGCCGGTGGTCACCATTGACCTGGCGTCGGCTCGGATGTTAGACAGCGTTAAGCGATATACGCAATGGATGTTGCATATGTTGCAACGACTTCGAGGAGTTTGCCTTGGCTGCCGAACGCCCCGCCGCCCCCGCGCCGTCCGCCCCGCACGTGCCCCCCGCCTCGCCGGTGGCCGACCTCGCCGGTGAACGCGTCGACCACCGCTTCAAGGCGCTGCCGCCGGACGCCGAGGGCCTGACGGTCGGGGCCCTGGCCGCCGAGCGCCGGAATCTGTTCACCGGCGGGTTCACCACCCCCGTCCTCGCCCTGTCCGCCGAGTCGGTCGAGCACAACCTCGCCCTCCTCCAGGCCTACACCGAGCGCCACGGCCTCGCCTTCGCCCCGCACGGCAAGACGTCCATGTCCCCGCGCCTGTTCGCCGACCAACTGGCGCGCGGCGCGTGGGGCATCACGGTGGCCGTGCCGCACCAGGCGCGGGTCTGCCGGGCGTACGGGGTCGGGCGGATCTTCCTCGCCAACGAGCTGGTCGACGCGGCGGCGCTGCGCTGGGTGGCCGCCGAGATGACGGCCGACCCGGAGTTCCGCTTCGTCTGCTACGTCGACTCGGTGCGCGGCGTCGAGCTGATGGAGCGGGCCCTGCGCGCCGCGGGAGCCACCCGCCCGGTCGACGTGGTCGTGGAGCTGGGAGCAGGCGAGGGCGCGCGCACCGGGGCCCGTGGCGAGGCGGCGTGCGCGCGCGTGGCGGACGCGGTGGCGGCGGCCCCGGCGCTGCGCCTGGTGGGCGTCGCGGGCTACGAGGGCGAGGTGCCGGACGCCTCGCCGGAGCGGGTGCGGGAGTGGCTGCGTCGGCTCGTCGCGCTGGCGGCCTCCTTCGACGCCGCGGGGAGGTTCGACGGGAGCGGGGAGATCGTGGTCAGCGCGGGCGGCAGCGCCTGGTTCGACGCGGTCGCGGACGTCTTCGCCGAGATCCCCGGGATGAGCCTGCCGGTCCTCAAGCTGCTGCGCTCGGGGGCGTACGTCTCGCACGACGACGGCCATTACAAGCACCTCACCCCGTTCAACCGCGTCCCCGGCGAGGGCGCGCTGGAGCCCGCCTTCCGCCTCTGGGCGCAGGTCGTCTCCCGGCCCAGCGGCGAGCAGGCGTTCCTGAACGCGGGCAAGCGGGACGCGGCGTACGACCTGGACCTGCCCGAGGCCCAGGTCGTCCGCTCCGGGCGGGACGGCTCGGTGCGGCCCGCCGCCGGGGTCGCCGTCACCGGCCTCTCCGACCAGCACACCTGGGTGCGCACGGAGCCGGGGGTCGAGCTGGAGGTGGGCGACTGGGTCGGCCTCGGCCTCTCGCACCCGTGCACCAGCTTCGACAAGTGGCAGCTCATCCCGCTGGTCGAGGCGGACGGCACGGTCGGCGACTACGTCCGCACGTTCTTCTAGCCCGTACGCCCCCTCCGACCGACCACGCCCCCCGAAAGGTGACCCATGGACCTGGTCCTGCGTGACGCACGCGTCGTCGACGGCACCGGCGAACCCTCCTACCGCGCCGACGTGGCCGTGGCCGGCGGGCGCATAGCCGAGATCCACCCCGAGGGCTCCCCCGGCCCCCGGCCCACCGCCGTCCGCGTCCTGGACGCCGAGGGGCTGGCGCTCGCCCCCGGCTTCATCGACATGCACGCCCACAGCGACCTGGCGCTGCTGCGCGACCCGGACCACAGCGCGAAGGCGGCGCAGGGCGTCACCCTGGAGGTGCTGGGCCAGGACGGCCTGTCGTACGCCCCGGTCGACGACGGCACGCTCGCGGCCGTCCGGCGCGCCATCACCGGCTGGAACGGCGACGGCGGCGACATCACCTTCGACTGGCGCACGGTGGGCGGCTACCTGGACCGGCTGGACCGCAACTTCGGCGGCCAGGGCATCGCGGTCAACGCCGCCTACCTGATCCCGCAGGGCACGGTCCGGATGTACGCGATGGGCTGGGAGGACCGCCCCGCCTCCGACGCCGACCTGGCCCGGATGAAGGAGCTGGTGGACCAGGGGATGCGCGAGGGCGCGGTCGGCATGTCCTCCGGGCTCACCTACACCCCCGGCATGTACGCGGACGACGCCGAACTCACCGAGCTGTGCCGGGTGGTGGCCGCGCACGGCGGCTACTACTGCCCGCACCACCGCAGTTACGGGGCCGGCGCCCTGGAGGCGTACGAGGAGATGGTCCAGCTCACCCGGACCGCGGGCTGCGCCCTCCACCTCGCCCACGCCACCATGAACTTCGGGGTGAACAAGGGCAGGGCCCCGGACCTGCTGGCCCTCCTGGACGCGGCGCTCGCCGCCGGGGCCGACATCTCGCTCGACACCTACCCGTACACCCCCGGCTGCACGACGCTCGTCGCCATGCTGCCGAGCTGGTCGGGCGAGGGCGGACCGGAGTCGGTGCTGGCCCGGCTCGCGGACGAGGAGAGCGCCGGGCGGATCCGCCACCACCTGGAGGTGCTGGGCTCGGACGGCTGCCACGGGGTGCCGATCGAGTGGGACACGATCGAGATCTCCGGCGTCAACGCGCCGCACCTGGCCGAGTACGTGGGCCGCACGGTGGCCCGGTCGGCCGAGCTGCGGGGCGAGGAGCCCTGGACGACCGCGCGGCGGCTGCTGACCGAGGACCGGCTCGGCACGACGATCCTCCAGCACGTGGGCCACGAGGAGAACGTCCGGCAGATCATGCGCCACCCGGTGCACACCGGGGGCAGCGACGGCATCCTCCAGGGCGAGAAGCCGCACCCGCGGGCGTACGGCACGTTCCCCCAGTACCTCGGGCGGTACGTGCGGGAGTTGGGCATCCTCTCGTTGGAGGAGTGCGTCGCCCACCTGACCTCCCGCCCGGCCGCCCGGCTGCGGCTCGCCGACCGGGGGCTGGTCCGCGAGGGGTACCGCGCGGACCTGGTGCTGTTCGACCCGGAGACGGTGGCGGCGGGCTCCACGTTCGCGGTGCCGCGCGCCCTGCCGGTGGGGATCCCGCACGTGCTGATCGACGGCCGGTTCGTCATCGAGGACGGCAGGCGCACCTCCGTGCTGGCGGGCCGGGCGGTCCGGGGCGCGGGGACCCGGACCGCCTGACCCGCGGGCGGCTCAGCCCTGCCGCGCCCGCTCCGCCGCCCACGCCAGGTCCTCCTCGGTCGGGGCGTCGTCCTGGGTGAGGGCGCGCCGCCAGTAGCCGCTGAACTCGACGGCCGCCTTCGGCACTCGGCGGTCCTCGACGAGGTGGCGGCGGAGCGCCCGGACGGCGGACGCCTCGCCCGCCGCCCAGGCCGCGTCCACCCCGTCCAGGTCCGCCCCGGCACAGCGCACCGCCTCCACCAGCGAGCCGCCCCGGTCGCGGTGCACCCAGTGCACCGCGCTCCCGCCGGCGGCGGACGGCAGCGGCGCCTCCTCCTCGGCGCCCGCGACCTCGGCGTACACCACGGCCTCCGTCTCCTCGGGCAGCGCCGCGAGCAGGGTGGCGATCGCCGGGAGCGCGGTCTCGTCGCCCGCGAGGAGCATCCGGCGGGCGGCCGGCAGCGGGCGGGCGTAGCGGGAGGAGGGCCCGACCATGGCGAGGACGTCGCCGGGGCGGGCGGCCGCTCCCCAGCGGGCCGCGGGGCCGTCGTCGCCGTGCAGCACGAAGTCGACGGCCATCACGTTGCGCCCGCGGTCGTAGGAGCGGACGGTGAAACCGCGCATCCAGGGGCGCTCCGCCTCGGGGATCGCGAGGTAGGCCTCGTACCACCGCATCCCGTCGGCGTCGTCGGCCCGCTGCTCGGGCAGTCGGGGCACGCTCTGCCCGGCGCGCGGCAGGCACAGCCGCATCTGCTGGTCGGGGCGGTCCTCCAGCAGCTCCGGCAGTTCCTCGGCGGTGAAGCCGATCCGGGCCGTGCGGGGGGTGACCCGCTGCACGTCCGTGACTTCCAGCAGGGTGACCGGCAGTGCCTGGCCCATCGCGTCCGACCTCTCTCGCGCCGACGACTTACGGCGCAGATGGCTTACGGTGTAAGGAATTACCCGACGCGGCATTACTTTACACCGTAAGGAGTTGCGTGTGGTGGTCTTCGCCGGCCAGGGCGACCCCCGCCGTTCCCTCGCCCTGCTCTGGCGCGCGGACGCCCCGCCGCCGCGCGGCGGTCCGGGGCCCAAGCCGCGGCTGAGCGTGGACGCGATCGTGGCCGCCGCCGTGGCGCTCGCGGACGAGGAGGGCCTGGACGCCCTCTCGATGCGCGCGGTCGGAGACCGGCTCGGGCGCACGGCGATGGCCCTGTACACCCACATCCCCGGCAAGAGCGAGCTGCTGGATCTGATGTACGACTCCGTCCACGCCGAACTCCCCTCCGCCTACCCGGAGTCGGACGACTGGCGGGCGGCGCTCACCGCGTGGGCGCGGGAGGTCCTGGAGTTCGCCGTGCGCCACCCCTGGGTGCTCCAGATCTCCCAGGCGCGGCCGGTGCTGGGGCCGCACGAGTACGCGGGCCTGGACACGCTCGTCGCCCTGCTGCGGAGGACCGGGCTGGAGGCCGGGACGCTGCGACGGCTGGCGGGGACCCTCGTCGCGTACGTACGGGGCTCGGCGTCCACGGTGGCCGACGCCCGCCTGGCGGCGAGGGCGACGGGCAGCTCGGACGAGCAGTGGTGGGCGGCCCGCTCGGCGGCGCTGACGGAGCTGGTGCCCGACTTCGCGGAGCGCTTCCCCGCGGTGGGCCGACTGGAGGCCGAGGGGCCGGTGGAGCCGTATCCGGGCCCCGGCGAGGACGCGGACGCCGTGCCGTATCCGGAGCGGGAGGCCCGCGAGGCGTTCCGGGTGGGGCTCGGCCTGCTGCTGGACGGGATCGGCGCGGCGGTGGCGGCGCGGGCGGACGGCGGGGCGGGGCACACAGCCGGGTGACCGGGGGCGACCGCCGCGCGCTCGGCCGCGTGCGGTCGGCCGCGTGCGGTCGGCCGGGTGCGCTCGGCCGCCGTGCGGTCGGCCGGGTGCGGTGGAGGGCCGCCCCGCGGTTCGCGCTCCGGTGGAGGGCCGCTTCGTCCGGGGCGCTCGTCCCGTGATCGGAGGCGCGGCGGCGGCCCGGCTGCGTACGGTCGACCCATGACACTCGATCTCGACGCCTACCTCGCCCGCATCGGCTGGACCGGGGAGCCGCGCCCCACGGTGGAGGTGCTGCGCTCCCTGCACCGCGCCCACCTGATCGGCATCCCGTTCGAGAACCTGGAGCCGGTGCTCGGCTCCGCGCCGTCCCTGGCGCCGGCCGACCTGGAGGCCAAGCTCGTCCGCGGCGGGCGCGGCGGGTACTGCTACGAGCACAACACCCTCTTCTCCGCCGTGCTCAAGCGCGTCGGCTTCTCCGTGACCCCGCTGACCGGCCGGGTGGTGCTGGGCGCGGCGCCCGGCGAGGTCCGGCCCCGCACGCACATGCTGATGCGGGTGGGCGTGCCCGACCGGCCGCACGCCTATCTGGCGGACGTCGGCTTCGGGGCGATCGGGTCGCTGCTGGAGCCGATCGAGCTGGTCGAGGGCGCCGAGCTGTTCGACGCGCCGCGCCACCACCGCCTCGTCCACGCCCCGCACGACGGGCCGCTGCCGCTGTGGGAGATGCAGGCCGAGCGGGGCGGCGCGTGGGAGCCGCAGTACGTCTTCACCCTGGACCCGTACGAGGCGCCGGACTACGAGGTGATCAACTGGCACACCGCGACGAACCCGCGCTCGCCGTTCCACCAGGCGGTGTACGCGCAGCGCACCCGCGCCGGCTCGCACCTGGCGCTCTCGGGGCTCGACCTGGTGGAGACCGCCGACGACGGGACGATCAGCGAGCGCCGGCTGAAGGACGGGGCCGAGGCACTGCGCGTCCTGGCCGACGACTTCGGACTCCGGCTCCCGCAGGGCGTACGCCTGCCCGAGTGAGCGCGCGGGGGGTGCGATGGGCCGCCGCGCGGGGGCCGTGCGGCGGGCCGCGCGGCGGTCCGCGCGGCGGTCCGCGCGGCGGTCCGCGCGGGGGTGCAGTGGGCCGTGCGGCGGGCCGCACGGGCGAGGTGGAGGCGTCGCGCGGGCGGTTGCGCACGAAGGCGGGTTGCGTGCAGCGCGGGCGAAGCGGAGGCGTCACGCGGGCGGGTTGCGCCGCACGGGCGCGCCCCGCGCCCCGCACCCCGCCCCGCACACGCGGGCGGGTTGCGTACGCCGTGCGGGGCGGAGGCGTCGCAGGGGCGCGGAGTCCCGCGCGGGCGCGTCCGCGTACGCCGTGCGGGGCGGCCGCGACGCACGCCGGAGCGCGGCGCGGCAAGCGGCCCACGCGCACGCCGGAGCGCACCGGCCGAGTCACAGGTGCCGCCCGCCCGCGCCCGGCCCGCCCACGCGCACGCGCACGCGCGCCGGAGCGCGCCAGCTCGGCGACAAGCGCCCCCGCCCACCCACGACCCCCCGCGTGCGCGCCGGGGCGCGGCGCCCCGAACGGGGCCCGCCCGCGCGCCCGGCTCCGCCCCCCGCGTGGCGCATCTCACCCGTCCCGCCCGCCGACGCACCATTCCAAGCCGTGACGCCGCCCGGACCGGGCCATCCCACGGCCGGGGGCGGCGGCCGGCATGGCGATGGAAGACGGAGCGGGGCGGGTCGCCGGCGCGCGGGGGGCGCGCGCGGGGCAATCCCCGCGCACCGCGCGAAACCCGGCCGTAAGCTCGCGGACATGCAGGTCAACCAGTCGACGAAGCTCGCCAATGTCTGTTACGAGATCCGTGGTCCCGTGCTGGAGGAGGCGATGCGGCTGGAAGCGGCCGGTCAGCGCATCCTCAAGCTGAACACGGGCAACCCCGCCGCGTTCGGGTTCGAGTGCCCTCCGGAGATCCTGGAGGACATCCTGCGCAACCTCGCGGGCGCGCACGGCTACGGCGACGCGAAGGGCCTGCTGTCCGCGCGCCGCGCGGTGGTGCAGCACTACGAGACCAAGGGCATCGACCTCGACGTCGAGGACGTCTACCTGGGCAACGGCGTCTCCGAGTTGATCCAGATGTCGATGCAGGCGCTGCTGGACGACGGCGACGAGGTGCTCGTACCGGCCCCGGACTATCCGCTGTGGACCGCCTCGGTCTCGCTGGCCGGCGGGACGGCCGTGCACTACCGGTGCGACGAGCAGGCCGACTGGATGCCGGACCTGGCCGACGTCGAGCGGAAGATCACCGACCGGACCAAGGCCCTGGTGATCATCAACCCGAACAACCCCACCGGGGCGGTCTACGACGAGGCGATGCTGCGCGGCCTCACCGAGATCGCCCGGCGGCACAACCTCGTCGTGTGCTCGGACGAGATCTACGACCGCATCCTGTACGACGGCGCGACCCACACCCCCACGGCCGCGCTCGCCCCCGACCTGATGGTGCTGACCTTCAACGGCCTGTCGAAGAACTACCGGGTGGCCGGCTACCGCGCCGGGTGGATGGCCGTCTGCGGCCCCAAGGCGCACGCCTCCTCGTACATCGAGGGGCTGACGGTCCTGGCCAACATGCGGCTGTGCGCGAACATGCCCGCGCAGCACGCCGTGGCCACCGCGCTCGGCGGGCGGCAGTCGATCGACGACCTGGTGCTGCCGGGCGGGCGCATCCTGGAACAGCGGGACACCGCGTACGACCTGCTCACCTCGATCCCCGGCGTGAGCTGCGTGAAGCCGAAGGGGGCGCTGTACCTCTTCCCCCGACTCGACCCCAAGGTCTATCCGATCAAGGACGACCGGCAGATGGTCCTGGACCTGCTGCGGGCCGAGCGGATCATGGTGGTCCAGGGCACCGGGTTCAACTGGCCCGAGCCCGACCACTTCCGGATCGTCACGCTGCCCGCGGTCGAGGACCTGGCCGACGCCGTGACCCGGATCGGCGGCTTCCTGGACGGTTACGGACAGCCGTAGCGCGACCACAGTTCCGGACCGCAGACAACTTTAGACTGATTCCAATGTAGGATGGTTCCCACGCACCACCGGGAGGCCATCCATGTACGAGCCGATCCGCAGCGCCTCGGTCCACTCGACGGCCGACGACGCGGACTTTCCGCACCGCAGCCGCGAGGAGGAGCTGGACATCCAGCTCGCCGGACACCTGGCCGCCCTCCTCGCGGTCACCGACGAACTGGGCCTCGACGCGGCGGGCGACCGCATCGCCGAGCAGGTCGCCCGGTTGCGCGGAGCCCCGCCCGCCCGGCACGCGGGCCGGTCCGACGCCGCCCCGGCCGCCCTCCACCGCCGCGCCCACGCCCTGGCGGGCCGCTCGCTGGTGGTGGCCGCCTCACGCGCCGACACCACCGCCGCCATCCTCTCCGCCGAGCGGATGGACGCGCACGCCGCGGCCCTCGCCGCCCCCGCCGGACCCGCCCCCGCCGGGGAGCTGGTCGGCGCCCGCTGACGGCCCCGGTCCGCGCGCCGCACAGGCCCGCGGACCGGGCGCCACCCACCCCGCCCCCGCGGCCGACCGTGGCGTACTGGGATGCCCCCGTCATCTCCCGTCCACCTGACTCGGCCCGGAATGTGGGTTTCCGGGAGCACGCTGCACCCGTGAGACGCATCGTGGGAATCGTCCTGGCCGTCCTGTTGATCGGCGGCGTGGCAGCGGTCGTCGCGGCAGGCCGCGACAGCGCGGGCAGCGGCACGGGGACCAGGACCGTACGGGGGGTCATCGGGTCGGAGAAGGCCGAGTTCTTCGCCGATCCCGACACCGTGAAGGCCCTCGCGTCCAAGGGGTTCACCGTACGGACCGAGACGTCCGGCTCCTGGGCGATGGACCGACTGCCCCTGAAGGGCCACGACTTCGCGTTCCCCAGCTCGAAGGCCCCGGCCGACGAGCTGCGCAGCGGGGCCGAGGCCCACGGCGGACCGCTGCGGCCCTTCTACTCCCCCCTCGTCGTCGTCGCCCACCGCGGCGCGGCCGAGGTCCTCGCGGCCAACGGGCTGGCCCGACTGAAGGACACCGGCTCGAAGTTCACCACCCAGGGGACGCTGCTGATGGACCCCTACCTCAAGGCGGCCGCGGACGACCGGACCTGGCAGCAGCTCAAGGAGACCGCCGGCCGGCCCGAGCTGCGCGGGACGGTGTTCATCACGACCACCGACCCCGTCGCCTCCAACTCCGGCGCGCTCTACCTCGCCGCCGCCTCGTACGTCGCCGACGGCGGCCGGGTCGCCGCGGACGCCGCGGCCGTCGAGCGCACGGCCCCCCTGATGCGCAAGCTCGTCCAGGTCCAGGGCGCCCAGCAGACCAGCACCGACGCGCCGTTCCGGGACTTCGTCAGCGGGGTCGGCAACCCCCTCGTCCTGGTCTACGAGTCCCAGGTGGCCTCCCTCCTGACGCGCAGCGAGCCCCAGGAGATCGGCGACCTCGTCGTCCTGTACCCGGACACCACGGTCTCCAGCGACCACACCCTGGTCCCGCTGACCGCCCACGGGCGGGAGTTGGGCGAACTGCTCTCCACCGACCCCGTACTGCGGGAGCTGGCGGTCCGGCACGGCTTCCGCCCCCAGGGCGCGGCCGCCGAGTTCGCCACGGCCACCGACGAGCACACCGACTACATCGACCAGCGGCTCACCGGCGTACGCCAGGCGCCCGTGCCCACCGCGAAGGTGCTGCGCTCGATGGCCGCACGGGCCCGCGGCTGACGGCGCCGCCGGGTCCGTGCCGGGCCCTCCCCCTTCCGCTTCCGCCCCAGGAGGACTCCGCCATGTCCCAGCACGCACCGCCGCCGTCCGATCCGCCGACCACCCCGCTGGTGCTCACCCCGCCCGGCCCCGTCGCACCCGTCCGCGCCGAACAGGCCGCCGGGATGGTGCCGGTCGAGGAGTCCGTGCGCGCCGAGATGGCCCGCCGCGCCGAGGAGTACGTGGCCTCCCTCGCCGGACTCGACCCCCGCTCACCGGAGTTCACCGCCCGCATCGGCGAGATCGCCGGCCTCGGGCAGCGCGACATCCACCGGGCCGCCCAGCAGTCCAACCGGATGCTGGACCGCACCGTCCGCTCGCTGGCCTCCGGCGAGGGCGACGCCCCGGCGCGCGTCGCGACCTCGCTCACCGAGCTGCGCCGCACGGTGGAGGACCTCGACCCGCGCGACGCCCCGGCGCGCGGGGCCCGCCGGCTGCTGTCCCGGCTGCCCGGCGGAAACCGGCTGCGCGACCACGTCGCGAAGTACGCGTCCGCCCGCGCCACCCTCGACCGGATCGTCGGCTCCCTCCGCGGCGGCCAGGACGAACTGCGCCGCGACAACGCCGCGCTGCACACCGAGCGCACCCGGCTCTGGGAGTCCATGGGCAAGCTCCAGGAGTACGCCGTCCTCACCGAGTCCCTGGACGGCGTCGTAACCCAGCGCGTCGCCGAGGCCGAGGCGGCGGGCGACACGGCACGGGCCGAGGCGCTCCGGGCCGACGTCCTCTTCCCCGTGCGGCAGAAGCACCAGGACCTGCTGACCCAGATCGCGGTCTGCGCGCAGGGCTACCTCGCGATGGACGTCGTGCGGCGCAACAACGAGGAGCTGATCAAGGGCGTCGACCGGGCGGCCTCCACCACGGTCTCCGCCCTGCGCATCGCCGTGACGCTCGCCTCGGCCCTGGAGAACCAGCGCCGGGTGACCGAGCAGGTGGGGGCGTTGCGCGCCACCACGGAGGAGTTGATCCAGGGCAACGCGCGGATGCTCGGCGCCCAGAGCGGGGAGATCCAGCGCCTCGCGGCCGAACCGGCGGTCGGCGTCGAGACCCTGCGCACCGCGTTCGGGCAGATCTACGCCACCCTGGACGCCATCGACACGTACAAGGCGCGGGCCACCGAGACGATGGCCGCCACCGTCGAGGCGCTGACGGCCGAACTCCAGGAAGCGGGCGACCGGTTGGAGCGCAGCCGGTCGCTGGACGCTCCCCTGGACGGGGGGCGGGCGTGAACCGCCGCATACGGGCCGGGCTGCGCGCCCGGCGCGACCGCGCCACCGCGCGCCCCGCCGCCCGCCGCCGGCTGACGCGCGCCCTCGCCCCCCTGCTGGCCGCCGCCCTGCTCCTCCCGCTCGCCGCCTGCACCGACGAGGGGGCGGGCGGCCGCCCGGACGGCGAGGACGACGGGCGGCCTCGGCCGGGAACGCTGCGGGTGCTGGCCTCCAGCGAGCTCAGCGACATGGAACCGCTGCTGGAGGCGGCCCGCGAGGCGACCGGGATCACCGTCCGGCCCACCTGGACGGGCACCCTGGAGGCCGTCGAGCGGCTGGAGTCCGGGGAGGCGGACGGGGCGTTCGACGCGGTGTGGCTCTCGTCCAACGACTACCTGCGGCTGCGCCCGGAGGCCGCCCGCCGGATCGCCTCCGAGACCCCCCTGATGGCCTCGCCGGTCGCCCTCGGCGTACGGCCCGCGACGGTGCGGCGGCTGGGCTGGGACCCCGAGCGGGTCAGTTGGGCCCAGGTCCACCGGGCGGTGGCGGACGGGGACCTGACGTACGGGATGACCGACCCGAAGCGCTCCCACTCCGGTTTCGCCGCGCTGATCTCGGTGGCGTCCGGGCTCTCGGGGGCGCAGGCGGCCCTCACCGACGCCGACGTCCGCGGGGCGGGCCCGAAGCTGAAGGAGTTCTTCGCGGGGCAGCGCCTCACCTCGGGCTCCTCCGGGTGGCTGGCCGCCGCGTACGCCCGGCGCTCCTCCGTCGACGCGCTGATCAACTACGAGTCGGTGCTGCTCTCGCTGAACCGCGACAGCGGCGCCGGCCTGACGGTGGTCCGGCCCCGCGACGGGGTGGTGACCGCCGACTACCCGCTCAGCGCGCTCACCGCGGCCGCGCCCGCCGCGCGCGACTCCGTCACCGCCCTGGCCGAGCACTTCCGGACCCCGGCGGCGCAGCGGGAGATCACCCGGCGGACGCTGCGCCGCCCGGTCGTCGCCGCCGCCCGGCCCGCCGACCCGCTCTCCCCGGAGCAGCGCCGCGAACTGCCCTTCCCCGGTTCGCGGTCGGTCGCGGACGGCTTGCTCGACGCCTACGAGCACCGGCTGCGGCGCCCTTCGCGGACCGTGTACGTCCTGGACACCTCCGGGTCGATGGCCGGCCGGCGGCTGGCCCGGCTGAAGTCCGCGCTGGCCGGGCTGACCGGGGACTTCCGCCAACGCGAGCAGGTCACGCTGATGCCGTTCGGCTCCGCGGTCAAGCGGGTCCGCACCCACACCGTCGACCCGGCGGACCCGAAGGCCGGGCCGGCGGCGATCCGGGCGGACACCGCCGCCCTGACGGCCAGCGGGGACACGGCGATCTACTCCTCGCTCGCCGCGGCCTACGACCACCTCGGCCCGGACACCGAGTCCGTGTTCACCTCCGTGGTGCTGATGACGGACGGCGAGAACACGGCGGGCCGGTCGGCGAAGGACTTCGACGCCTTCTACCGGGCGCTGCCCGCCTCCCGGCAGGCCACCCCGGTCTTCCCGATCGTGTTCGGCGACTCCGACCGCTCGGAGCTGGAGGGGATCGCCGCGCTCACCGGCGGCCGCCTCTTCGACGGGACGAAGGAGCACGGTCCCGGCTCGCTGGACGGGGCGTTCGAGGAGATCCGTGGCTACCAGTAGAACGCCGGCCGACCGGGTCCTCGCCTACGCGGAGTCGGCCCGCAACCTCACCGGCAGCGCCTTCGGCCTGGTGGGCCTGGCCCTGACGTTCACCGGGGTGGCGGGCCCGTACTGGCCGGCCGTGGTCGGCGGGCTGTACGGGGCGGGCGCGCTGCTCGCCCCGCCGCCCCGGCCGGCCGCCCCGGCGTTCGAGGAGCCGTCCACGCGCCTGGACGAGGTGCGCGCGGACCTGGTGACGCTGCGGGACTACCTGGAGCAGGTGTACCTGCCGCCCGCCGCGCGGGAACGGCTGGCCTCGCTGACCGGGCTGCTGGACGGGCTGCTGGCCCCCGGCTGGGTCTCCGAGGCGCTGGCGGACGACCCGGAGGGCGTGCACGTCCTGGTGCGGGCGGTGCGGCGGGACGTCCCGGAGTCCGTCGACGCGTTCGTACGGACCCGGTGGTGGACGCGGCTGACGCCGGGCGCGCACGGCCCCGAGGAGGAGTTGGACCGGCAGTTGGCGCTGCTCCACGGCGAGGTGCGGGGGCTGGTGGACGGGTTGCGCGAGGCGGAGGAGCTGCGCCAGCGCTCCCACACGAAGTACCTGGAGGACAGGAGCGGGGGCGGGCTGTGACGTACGCGGACGCGGGGCGGCCCCCGGAACCGTGAGGGGGTTCCGGGGGCCGGGCCGTGGCGGGTCGTCGGCCCCACAGGTCAGGGCGGATGTCCGATGGACCCGGCCACGGGGCTCGGTGCGGGGCGGTGCGCCGCCCCGGACGGGTCAGCCCAGGCGCTCGACGAGGGCGCGGTACTCGTCCCACAGCTCCTTGGGCGTGTGGTCCCCGAAGGTGTCGAGGTGCTCGGGGATCAGGGCGGCCTCCTCGCGCCAGACCTCCTTGTCGACCGTGAGCAGGAAGTCCAGGTCGGACGCGGAGAGGTCCAGGCCCTCGGTGTCGAGCGCGCCCTCGGCCGGCAGGATGCCGATCGGGGTCTCGACGCCCTCGCCCCGGCCCTCCAGGCGCTCCACGATCCACTTCAGCACGCGGCTGTTCTCACCGAAGCCGGGCCAGACGAACGAGCCGGCCTCGTTCTTGCGGAACCAGTTGACGTAGTAGATCTTCGGCAGCTTGCTCCGGTCCTTGTCGGCGCCGACCTTGATCCAGTGGTTCATGTAGTCGCCCATGTTGTAGCCGCAGAACGGCAGCATGGCGAACGGGTCGCGGCGCAGCTCGCCGACCTTGCCCTCGGCGGCGGCGGTCTTCTCGGAGGCGACGTTGGCCCCGAGGAAGACGCCGTGCTGCCAGTCGAAGGACTCGGTGACCAGCGGGACGGCGGAGGCGCGGCGCCCGCCGAAGAGGATCGCGGAGATCGGCACGCCCCGGGGGTCCTCCCACTCCGGCGCGATGGTCGGGCACTGCCCGGCCGGGACGGTGAAGCGGGCGTTGGGGTGGGCGGCGGGCGTGCCGGACTCGGGGGTCCAGTCGTTGCCCTTCCAGTCCGTGAGGTGGGCCGGGGCCTCCTCGGTCATGCCCTCCCACCAGACGTCGCCGTCGTCGGTGAGCGCGACGTTGGTGAAGACGGAGTTGCCCCACATGGTCTTCATGGCGTTGGCGTTGGTGTGCTCGCCGGTGCCGGGCGCGACGCCGAAGAAGCCGGCCTCGGGGTTGATCGCGTAGAGCCGCCCGTCCTCGCCGAACCGCATCCAGGCGATGTCGTCGCCGATGGTCTCCACGGTCCAGCCGGGGATCGTGGGCTCCAGCATGGCGAGGTTGGTCTTGCCGCAGGCGCTCGGGAACGCGGCGGCGACGTACCTGGACTCACCGCGCGGCGGGGTGAGCTTGAGGATCAGCATGTGCTCGGCCAGCCAGCCCTCGTCGCGGGCCATGACGGAGGCGATGCGCAGCGCGTAGCACTTCTTGCCGAGCAGGGCGTTGCCGCCGTAGCCGGATCCGTACGACCAGATCTCGCGGTCCTCGGGGAAGTGCGAGATGTACTTGGTGGAGTTGCACGGCCAGGGGACGTCCTCCTCGCCCTCGGCCAGGGGGGCGCCGAGCGTGTGGACGGCCTTGACGAAGAAGCCGTCGTCGCCCAGCTCGTCCAGGACGGCCTGTCCCATGCGGGTCATGGTGCGCATGGAGACGGCGACGTACGCGGAGTCGGTGATCTCGACGCCGATCGCGGAGAGCGGCGAGCCGACGGGGCCCATGCAGAAGGGCACGACGTACATGGTGCGGCCGCGCATGGAACCGCGGAAGACGCCGTTCCCACCGGTGAAGATCTCCCGCATCTCGGCGGGGTCCTTCCAGTGGTTGGTGGGGCCGGCGTCCTTCTCCTCCTTGGAGCAGATGAACGTGCGGTCCTCGACGCGGGCGACGTCGGTGGGGTCGGAGGCGGCGTAGTAGGAGTTCGGCCGCTTGACCTCGTCGAGCTTGGTGAACGTGCCCTTGGCGACGAGCTCCCCGCACAGGCGCTCGTACTCGGCCTCGGAGCCGTCGCACCACACCACCCGGTCCGGTTCGGTGATGGCCGCGATCTCGTCGACCCAGGAGACCAGCTCCTGGTGGTGGGTGGGGGCAGTGGGGGGAGCCGCGATGTCGCGCGCCACGTTCGCTCCTAGATGAGGGTGTCAGTTGTCTGGAGGCCCCGTGGGGGCTGCGACCCGGATGCTTCGTACCCTGCGGAATCCCCTGGCGCTCATCCGGTGTCGACCGCACTCATTTGATCATCCGACCCTCGCGCCCATATGTCCAGGGGGCCTCACACGTGAGCATCGCCACTCGTTCGCATTCCGTATCCGCTACCTACGGTGCCGTAGGTAACATGCCGATATGACTGACTCCGTCCCCGCCGCCACGACCACGGGCCCCGTCGAACTCGACGACCCCGTCCCCGTCAAGCCGCGGATGCGCGGCTGGCTGCACGCCGGGATGTTCCCGGCGGCGCTGATCGCCGGGGTCGCCCTGGTCGCCCTGACCGACAGCACGAAGGGCCGGATCGCCTGCGCGGTGTACGGGCTCTCCGCGTGCCTGCTGTTCGGCGTCAGCGCCGTCTACCACCGCGGCACCTGGGGGCCGCGCGGCGAGGCGGTGCTCCGCCGCCTGGACCACGCCAACATCTTCCTGATCATCGCGGGCACCTACACCCCGCTCACCCTGCTCCTGCTCCCCGAGTCCACCGCACGCCCCCTGCTGTGGGGGATCTGGGCGGCCGCGGCGGCGGGCATCGCCTTCCGGGTCTTCTGGGTCGGCGCGCCGCGCTGGCTCTACACCCCGTGCTACATAGCGATGGGCTGGGCGGCGGTCTTCTTCCTGCCGGACTTCCTGCGCACCGGCGGGATCGCCGTGCTCGTCCTGGTCGTCGTCGGCGGGCTGCTCTACAGCGCGGGCGGCGTGATCTACGGCATCAAGCGGCCCAACCCCTCGCCGCGCTGGTTCGGCTTCCACGAGGTCTTCCACTCGCTGACCCTGGCGGCGTTCGTCGCCCATTACGTGGGCATCTCGATCGTCGCCCACCAACACGGGTAGCCGCCGGGCGGGCGCGCGCGTCGCCTACCCGTGCTGGTGGGCGCGCGCGGGGGCGCGCAGGAGGACGGCGTACGGGGAGGAGGACCGGGCCGACCGGCCACGCGAGGGGGGCCGGCCGGCCCGGCCACCGTACGACCGGGGGCCGAACCCGACCGCGCGTCCAGCGCCCGCTCGCGGGCGGGGCGGGGCGCCCCAGTGGCCGGCCGGCCCGCCTCCGCGCCCCGGCGGCTCCGGCCTCAGCCGCCCAGCCGCGCCGCCAGCTCCCCGGCGTCGGTGGTCGGCGCGTCGCACACGAAGTGGCGGCACACGTACGCCGTCGGCTCCCCCGCCACCAGCGGCCGGTCCGCCAACAGCGGGAACTCCTCCCCCGCCTGCGGCCCCTCGCCCGCCGCGACCACCGCCCCCGGAGCCCGGCCCAGCAGCGCCGTACGGTGCAGCTCGCCGCCGACCGGACCGGCCACGGCCACCTCGCGGGGGCCGTCCAGCAGCGCCTCGGCCACCGCGAGCCCCCAGCCGATGAACCGGGGGGCGCGCGGCCCCAACGCCTTGACCACGCCCAGCGCGCCCTCGGCGGCCGCGCGATGCGCCGACGAGCCGGTGTACGCCGCGTAGGTGAGCAGCGCGCCCGCCGCCGCCGTCCACCCGGCCGGGGTGGCGCTGTCCGTGGGGTCCTGGGGGCGGCGGATCAACCGCTCGGCGTCGTGCGCGGTGTCGTAGAGCTGGCCGCCCTCCCCGGTGAACTGCTCCAGCACGATGTCGAGCAGGAACCCGGCGAACTCCAGCCACACGCCCTCGCCGGTCACCGCCGCCAGCGCGAGGAAGCCCTCGGCCACATCGCCGTAGTCCTCCAGCACCCCGGCGTTGTCGCCCGCGCGCCCGTCCCTGGAGGTCCGCGCCAGCCGGGCCACCTCGCCCAGGTGCACCCGCACCAGCAGGTCGGCGGCCTCGGTGGCCCGCTCGACCAGGTCGGGCCGGTCGAAGTACGCGCCGGTCTCGGCGAGCGCGGCGACGGCGAGCCCGTTCCAGGCGGCCACCACCTTGTCGTCCCGCCCCGGCCGCGGCCGCTGCTCACGCGCCGCCAGCAGCCGGGCCCGTACGTCCGCGACCCGCGCGGCGTCCACCGGCCCCGCGTCCCCCGGCAGCCGCAGCACGGACGCGCCCTCCTCGAAGGTGCCCTCCTCGGTGACGCCGAAGTACGCGGCGGCGAAGTCGCCGTCCGCCTCCCCGAGCACCTCGCGCAGCTCCGCGGGCGTCCACACGTAGAAGGCCCCCTCGACGTGCTCGCCGCGGGCGTCCTCGCTGTCCGCGTCCAGCGCCGAGGCGAAACCGCCCTCGGCGGTGCGCAGCTCCCGCACCATGAAGTCGGCGGTCTCCAGGGCGATGCGCCGGGCCTCGCCCGACCCGGTGGCGCGCCAGAGGTGGGCGTACACGCGGCAGAGCAGGGCGTTGTCGTAGAGCATCTTCTCGAAGTGGGGGACGATCCACTCCCGGTCCACGGAGTAGCGGGCGAACCCGCCGCCGAGCTGGTCGTAGATCCCGCCCCGCGCCATCGCCGCACAGGTGTCGACGGCCATCTGGAGCGCGCCCTCGGCCCCGGTGCGGGCGTGGTGGCGCAGCAGGAACTCGATGGCCATGGACGGCGGGAACTTGGGCGCCCCGCCGAAACCGCCGTACTGCTCGTCGTACTCCCGCGTCAGCCCGAGCAGCGCCTGAGCGGTCTCCCGCTCACCGGGCGCCCCGTCCCCGCCGTGCGCCAACGACCGGCCGGCGAGATCGGCGACGATGCGCCCGGCCACCTCCGCCACCTCCCCCCGCCGATCCGCCCACGCGGCCCGCACCCCTTCGAGGACCTGCCGGAAGGAGGGCGACCCGTGCCGGGGCTCGGGCGGGAAGTAGGTCCCGAAGTAGAACGGCTCGGCGTCCGGCGTGAGGAACACGGTCATCGGCCACCCCCCGTGCCCGGTGGCGGCCTGCACGGCCTCCATGTACACGGCGTCCACATCGGGCCGCTCCTCGCGGTCCACCTTGACGGACACGAAGTGCTCGTTCATGTACGCGGCGGTCTCGTCGTCCTCGAACGACTCGTGGGCCATGACGTGGCACCAGTGGCAGGCGCTGTACCCGACGCTGAGCAGCACGGGCACATCACGCCGTCGCGCTTCCTCGAAAGCCTCCGGCGACCACGGCCACCAGTCGACCGGATTGTCCGCGTGCTGCAGCAGATAGGGCGAGGTCACACCAGCCAGCCGGTTCATACGATCCAGCCTCTCACAGGGCCTGGCGCGGCCGGCGGAACCCTCACGAGCCCGCCCCGCCCGGTTGAACTGCCCGTGCGAGCCATCAAGCGACGGGCAGCTCCTCCCCCTCGGGGTCGGCGTCGCCCCCTCCCGATCGACGCCCTCGTCGCCGCGCTCGCGCTCCGTGTTCCGGCACCCGCGATCGTTCTGACCTCCGACCGTGACGACTGGTCGAAGCTCTGCGGGAAGCGCGTGATCATCAGGGACGGGCAAGCGCCGCCGACTGCTGGGTTCGCGAGTTCACTGGCACCCGTGGCACGCGGAGTGGCCGACGCCGAGCAGCACGGGCACGTCGCACCTCCGTGAACGCCTCGGGCGACCAGGGCCACCAGTCGACGGCGTCGTCCGCCGGGCGTCCGCCGCGCGGTCTCCGCCTCCGGGGGGGGCCGAACGCCGGTGCGGGGCGGGCCCGGTGTGTGCGGGCCCCCGGCGTCGGCGGGCCCGGTCGCCTAGCGCTCCACCAGGCACAGCCCCGTCAGCGGCTCCGCGAGGTGCACGAGGTCGCGCGGCTTCTGGTCGGCCGCGGGGCCGTCCGGCAGGGGGACGCTGCGGATGTGGCCGTGGAGGTCGGAGACGTAGGCGATGCCCGCCTCGGCGTCGACGGCGAGGCCGATCGCCTCCTCGAAACCGTCCGCGAGGATCTCGGGGGGCTTCCCCGCGGCTCCGACCGGGGGAAGGGGGGCGCGGTTGAGGGTGTTGCCGGCGGGCGGGGCCCCGCGGTCGGTCCAGTAGAGGCGGTCGCCCTCCAGGTGGAGGTCGATCGGCTCGGGCAGGTCGCTCCACAGCACTTCGACGTCCGTCCGGTTCGCGGCGGTCTGCCCGGCGGGGATGTTCAGGCCGGCGCGGAGGATGCGGCCCCTGCCGCCCTTGGCCGGCCCCTTCTGCGTCCAGTACAGGTGGCCGCGTGCGGGGTCCACCGCCACGCCGACGCACTCGCCCATGACGCCTTCCTCGGCGGGGTTGACCACGAGGTCGGTCAGGCCGCTGCCGTCGGCGCGGACCCGGCTGACCCGGTGGCCCTCGCGGTCGCCCCAGTACAGCGTGCCGGCCCCGTCGGTGGTGAGCTGCTTGCCGGTCGTCATCGCCCCGAGCGGGACCACGTCGCGCGGTCGTCCGCCGTCCGGACTCATGGCGTGGACGCCGCCGTTGGGGCGGGAGAAGTCCTGGCCGGCCTCGCCGGGGATGCCGGGGTGGGCCACGGGAGCGCCCATGGTGGTCCAGTAGACGGCGGTCGAGTCCGCGACTATGCCGTCCGGTGCGGGGCCGGCGTCCTCCAGGAGGGTGTGCACGTCGCCGTCCGGAAGGCTGACCCGCAGCACCTTCCCCGGCACGATCTGGAGTGCGAGCAGTGCTTTCGGCATGGTGACCGTCCTTGTTCTGTCGATGGTGTTCCGGCCTCGCCCCGGCAGGGGCATCGGTGCGGTCACCCCTGGTCGGCGTCGCGCGGCGCGGGGTCCCGCCAGCCCAGCGGTTCGAGGACGGAGCGGGTGCGCGCGTCGCGTCGGTCCGCCCGGCGTTCGTAGGCCGCTTCGCCGGTGCCGTACGCCTCTTCGACGGCGTCGAGGACGTCGCCCATGCGGGCCGGGTCCGCGCTTCCGGTCTCGAAGGTCATCTGCGAGCCGACGTGCTGGGCGAGGTGGCGCATCCCGGCGGGGCCGCCGCCCAGGGAGCCGCTCTCGAACGGGCCCGTCACGGCCCAGCGCAGTCCGAGCGAGGCGCGGACGAGGTCGTCGAGCCCCTGGACGTCGATCACGCCCTGCTGCACCAGGTAGGCCGCCTGGTCGTTGAAGACCTTCTGCAGGCGGTTGCCGACGAAGCCGGGGATCTCCTTCTTGAGCCGGATCGGCAGCTTGCCGAGACCGCGGTAGACCTCGACCGCGCGGTCGACGGTCCGCTCGCTGGTCCGCTCTCCGGGCACCACCTCCACCAGCGGCATGAGCTCCGGCGGGTTGAACGGGTGGCCGACCACGATGCGGTCGGCCGCCGGGTTGCCGCGGGCGATGGCCGAGGGGAGCAGCGACGAGGAGGAGGAGGCCAGCACCACGTCGTCACGCGTGTGCGCGGCCAGTGCGGCGAACATCTCCTCCTTGACCTCGATCCGCTCCGGCCCGGCCTCCTGGACGAAGTCCGCTCCGCTCACCGCGGCGGCCAGGTCGGCGGTCGTGGTCACCGGCCTGCCGGGCAGCGCCCGCTCCACCAGTTCGC
Organism: Streptomyces sp. NPDC041970; assembly: GCF_055588985.1. Taxonomy (NCBI): domain Bacteria; kingdom Bacillati; phylum Actinomycetota; class Actinomycetes; order Kitasatosporales; family Streptomycetaceae; genus Streptomyces; species Streptomyces sp. NPDC041970. The sequence goes on along the minus strand of NZ_JBVJCD010000012.1, from coordinate 35,518 downwards.
GCAGGTCGGGCCGCGGGTCGCAGACGCGTACCTCCCAATCCGCCCTGTCGAACAGACGGGCCCAGGAGACACCGATGACACCGGCGCCGACGATCGTCACGACCGCCATGGAGATCACCTCGAAATAGGGGGGAGGACAGCGAGCACGGGGCCGGCCGGGCGATCGGCCCCTCCCGGAGAAGGGGCGGCATCGCGGAGGGCGGTGATCGGGCGGGGCTGAACGAGAGGCGCTCAGGGCCGCGCACTCCGGCCGGCTGTTCCGGTTTCCAGTGGACACCTGGCAGGAGAGGTCTGTCCAATATATGTTTGCCTAGTGATCGATATGCCTGGTGATATCAACCTGTCCCGCCGACTCCTGGAGCAGTTCCTCGTGGTGGTCCAGGAGAAGCACTTCGGCCGGGCCGCCGAGCGGCTGGGCATGAGCCAACCGCCGCTCAGCCAATCCATCCAGCGCCTGGAGCGCACTGTGGGGGCCCGCCTCCTCGACCGGGGTCCGGGGGGCGTACGGCCGACCGCGGCCGGCGCGGCGTTCGCCGCGGACGCGCAGCGCCTGCTCGACCTGCAGACGGCGGCCGTGGCACGGGCCCGGCGCGTGGCGGCCGGGTTCCGGGGCGAGGTACGGGTCGGATACGTGAGCCTGCTGAGCTACCTCTACCTCCCCGCCATGCTGCGGGCCGCGGCCGCGCAACTGCCCGAACTCAGCGTCCACCTCCAGCACGACTCCTCGGCCGGCGTGGTCGAGCAGGTCCGCGCGGGGACCCTGGACCTCGGCTTCGTCCGCGACCCGGCCCGGCTCGGCGGCGACCTCGTCAGCACCGTCATCGCCACCGAGCGGATCGCCGCCGCCCTGCCCGGAGGGCACCGGCTGGCGGAGGCGGACGGGATCGATCTCGCGCAGCTCGCGGACGACGCCTTCGTCCTTCCCGACCCGGCCGCGCTTCCGGCGCTGGCCGAGCAACTGCACGTCGCCTGCCGCGAAGCCGGTTTCACCCCGCGCGGGGTGGCCGTTGCGGACGACCTCAGCGGGCTGTTCAGTTACGTCGAGGCGGGTCTCTGCGTCGGCCTCGTCCCCGAGGGCCTGCGCCACCTCGCCCTCGCCGGGGTGCGCCTCGTACCGCTCCGCGGGCGCTCCGGGCATCTCGACACCGCCGTGCACGCCATCCACCGCCCCGACGCCGACCCCGCGGTGACCCGCCTCCTCGCCGTGGCCCGCGACCCGCGGCTCCAGGAGCGCTGACCCGGCGACCGCCCGACGGCGCGGGAAGGCCGCTCCCTCACGGCGAAGCCCCCCGCGGCGGCGCGCAGGGGGCCGGTCGCCGGTGGACGCGCGGGTCACCGCCCCCGCGGGGCCTCGCGGCGGGGCGGGGTGTGGATGTCGAACGCGGTGTGGCGTTGCAGGCCCGCGTGGCACGGGGGTTGGCCGGGGGTGATGAGTCCGAGGTCGGTGAAGACCTGGCTGTGCGCGGACTCCACCGCGGCCTCCTCCAGCGCCAGCGGCTCGTGCCAGACCGAGTAGCGTCCGACGCCGGTGCCGTCGCGGCGGGCGTACCAGCCGAGGGCCGGGTCGATCAGTATCCGGCTCGTCTCGTCGGCGTCGGGGAAGCCGGGCGGTGGCGTCAGGGGGCGGCCGGTGCCGCGCAGCGCGACCGCCGCCGCGCCCCAGCGGCCGTGCGTACGCAGGCTCCAGGCGCGGGCCGTCCCGTCCTCCCAGGTCGCCCGGACGTCGACGTCCTCGTGGTACCACGGCATCTTCCAGGCCGCGGCCGGCAGGTGGACGAGCCGGCTGCCCAGGGAGGTCCCGAAGAACCAGACCCCGGTGCGCCCGCCGCGCCGCACGTAGGTGCGGTAGTTCACCTGGCCCGCCGTGAGGGAGATCGGCCGGGCGAAGCGGAAGTGGAACCGGTGGTCGCGGAAGGCCACCAGCGACACCAGCGCGGCGCCCTCCCGTACGTCGGGCTCGAACCCGTCCGGGAGCACGGCCGCCACCCGGTCGGGGTCGGCGGCCCAGCTCACGATCGCGAAGTCGGCGAGGTCGGCCGCCGCATGGTGCCAGCGGACCCTCGGTCGGTGCTCCACAGCGTCCTCGTCCTCTGCTCTCCCGGCGCCGCCCGGCGGGGCGGCGTTCACCGGCGTCGGGGCGCGGCGCCCCGTACGCGTACGGAGCACGGCGCCGGGGCGGGGTCGTCCCCGTAGGTGTGCGGGCCACGGCCGCGCACCGGACGTCCGGGGCGCGGCCGTGGGCCACGGGCGGCCGGGGCGTCGCGCGGGCGCCCCGTGCGCCGCGGTCCTCGCTAGGGGGGCCGGCGGATCAGGGCCGGACAGGCAGCGGTGTCCGGTGCGGTGCACCGCACGGCGCCGGAATGCCCTCGTCGCGGAGCGCTTCGGGCGTTCCGGCAACGCCGCGCGGCGCCGTGCCAGGCGACGCGGACCCGGCTCTGATCCGCCGGACGCCCCTAGGGGCGGGAGGGGGCCTGGGAGGTCTCCGGTCCGGCGGGCGCCGCGGCCGGGTCGGGGGCCTCCTCGAAGTCGACCCTGCCCATGTGGCGGTTCATCGACTTCATCAGCAGCCACACGCCGACGGCGAGGGCGGCGAAGACGAGGAAGCCGAGGACGCCGGGGGTCACCTTGTTCTTGTCGAGCTCGTCGGCGGCGAACGGGACGAGGTGCGTCAGTGCCTGGGTCGCGTACATATCAGGCATTGTCGCGGATGCCCGCGAAGAGGTCGCTCTCGGGGAGGGAGGTATCGACCAGGGACTTCGCCAGCTCGTACTCCTCGGTCGGCCACACCTCCCGCTGGACCTCCATCGGGACCCGGAACCAGCCGCCCTCGGGGTCGATCTGCGTGGCGTGCGCGATCAGCGCCTTGTCGCGGATCTCGAAGAACTCGTCGCAGGGGACGTGCGTGGTCAGCGTGCGCTCGACCCGCTCGAACTCCTTCCAGCGCTCCAGCCACTCGCCGTACGGGGACTCCAGCCCGCGCGCCAGCAGCGCCTCGTGGAGCGCGACGGTGCGCGGCCGGTTGAAGCCCTGGTTGTAGTAGAGCTTCAGCGGCTGCCAGACCGGGCCGAACTCGTCCTCGGGGAACTTCTCCGCGTCGGCCGCACCGTCGAACGCGATCATCGAGATCGTGTGCGTCATGATGTGGTCGGGGTGCGGGTAGCCCCCGTTCTCGTCGTACGTGGTGATGACCTGCGGCCGGAAGGCGCGGATCTTCGCCACCAGGCGCCCGGCCGCGAGCTCCGGGTCCTCCAGGGCGAAGCACCCCTCGGGCAGCGGCGGCAGGGGGTCGCCCTCGGGCAGCCCGGAGTCGACGAAGCCCAGCCACTCCTGCTGGACGCCCAGGATCTCCCGGGCCTCGTCCATCTCCTTCTTGCGGACCTCGTGGATGTTCTTCTCGATGTACGCGTCACCCTGGAGCTTCGGGTTGAGGATGGAGCCGCGCTCGCCTCCCGTGCAGGTCACGACCAGCACGTCCACCCCCTCGGACACGTACTTGGCCATGGTGGCCGCGCCCTTGCTCGACTCGTCGTCGGGGTGGGCGTGAACGGCCATCAGTCGTAGCTGCTCAGTCAAAGCTCGATCCTCAGTCATCGGTCGCTCGGGTCGCTGGTGGAGAGGTGCCGGCCCGCGCGACGCCGGTGCGGGGCGCGGTCGGGTGACGTGCGGGTGACTTCTATAGTGACTGACCGGGGGGCCGGAAAATTCCTTGAGCCCGACCCGGAGGGAACGATCATGACAGCGGTTCGCGGGACCACGCCCGAGGGGCGGTACGGCCGCACCGAGGACCGGCGCACGGACCGCGGGCTGAAGATCGTCGGCTCGGTGCTGGGCGTCGCGCTGCTCGGGATGGTCGGCTGGATCGGCTACGACTACGTGGGCGGCCAGGGCATCAGCGCCGAGATGATCAAGTTCAAGGTCGTCTCCGACGCGCGGGCCGAGGTGCACCTGGAGGTCCGCAAGGACCGCGGCGGCCACGGCTACTGCGTGGTGCGGGCCCTCAGCGAGGACGGCTCGGAGGTGGGCCGCAAGGAGGTCCGGTTCGACCGGCCCGAGGAGCGGATCGACGAGATCGTGGCCGTGGTGACCCGCTCCCGCGCGACCGCGATCGAGCCGATGGGCTGCACGGCTGACGACGGTCCGGCGAACTGATCCGGCCATACCTGCTCTGACCTGCGGCGATGTTGGCCGGGCCAGCGCGGTCGAGCGTGTGGTCGTTTACCTTCTCCCCCTTTTCCTGCGGAATTGTTAGGCTCGTGGTTTCGCCCACCCGTGGAGGCACATGCTTCTGGGTAGGGCGTTGCTTTGTATTCCCAGCACCGACGAGGAGCACCTGTGACCCAGACCAGCGAGAACGTCACCTGGCTCACGCAGGAGGCGTACAACCAGCTCAAGGCCGAGCTGGAGTACCTGTCTGGTCCCGCGCGCACGGAGATCGCCGTCAAGATCGCGGCGGCCCGTGAGGAGGGTGACCTCCGGGAGAACGGCGGGTACCACGCGGCCAAGGAGGAGCAGGGCAAGATGGAGCTCCGGGTGCGCCAGCTCACCCAGCTCCTGGAGCACGCGAAGGTCGGCGAGGCGCCGGCCGACGACGGCGTGGTCGAGCCCGGCATGGTCGTCACCATCGCCTTCGACGGCGACGAGAACGACACGATGACCTTCCTGCTCGCCTCCCGCGAGTACGCCAGCAGCGACATCGAGACGTACTCCCCGCAGTCCCCGCTCGGCATCGGCCTGAACGGCAAGCGGACGGGCGAGGAGGCGGAGTACGAGCTGCCGAACGGCAAGACCGCCTCCGTGAAGATCCTGGCGGCGAAGCCGTACACCGGCTGACCCCGCGCCCCGCACGACGTGCGAGCCCCCCGGCCGAGGACGGTCGGGGGGCTCGCTGCTGAGCCGGGCGGGGCGCGCCCGGCTCAGGGCGGGAAAAGCCGTGGTGGTGACGGGAGCCCGTCCCTACGATGGGCCGATGCCATCGATCAAGCAGGTCCAAATCACCTTCGACTGCGCGGAGCCGGTGCGCGTGGCCCGTTTCTGGTCCGAGGCGCTGGGATACGTCGCGCCGCCGCCGGACGGGTTCGCCACGTGGGACGCATTCGATCGCGCGTCCTCCTCCGAGCAGCGGGTCCCGGCGTCCGCGTCGTGCGCCGACCCGGCGGGGGTGGGCCCGCGCCTGTACTTCCAGCGCGTCCCCGAGGGCAAGGTCGTCAAGAACCGGGTCCATCTCGACGTACGGGCGGGCACCGGGCTCGTGGGCGAGGAGCGTGTGGCGGCGCTGGAGGCCGAGTGCGCGCGGCTGGTCCCGCTCGGCGCGGTGCGCGTACGGCTCCTGCCCGCCGACGGCGTCAACGAGTCGTGCCTCGTGATGCAGGACGTCGAGGGCAACGAGTTCTGCCTCGACTGAGCGGGCGCGGCGCCTGTACGGGCGGCCGCGGGTACGCGGCCGCCCGCAGACCAGGGCGTGCCCGCGGTCAGACGGCCGCCGAGCGGTACTTGCGGACGGCGAGGGTCCGGAAGACCGCCAGGATGACGACGGACCACAGCACCGAGGCGAGGACCGGGTGCCGCATCGGCCAGGCGTCCGGGGTCACGAAGCCCGGCGGGAGGTTGCCGAACAGTTCGCGGCAGGCCTGCACGGTCGCGCTGAAGGGGTTCCACTCCGCGATGTGGCGCAGGAAGGCCGGCATCTGGTTGGCGTCCACGAAGGCGTTCGAGATGAACGTCAGCGGGAACAGCCAGATCAGCCCGCCGGAGGTGGCCGCCTCCGGGGTGCGCACCGTGAGGCCGATCAGCGCGCCGATCCACGAGAACGCGTACCCGAGCAGGAGCAGCAGCAGGAAGCCGAGCAGCACCTTGCCGACGTTCTCGTGGGTCCGCCAGCCGACGATCAGGGCGACGCCCGCCAGGACGACGAGGGTGAGGGTGGTCTGCACGAGGTCGGCCAGCGTGCGCCCGGTGAGGACGGCGCCGCGGGCCATCGGCAGGGACCGGAAGCGGTCGATGAGCCCCTTGTGCATGTCGTCCGCGATGCCCGCCCCGGCGCCGGCGGTGGCGAAGGTGACCGTCTGGGCGAAGATGCCCGCCATCAGGAACTCGCGGTAGTCCTGCGGTGAGATGGAGCCGCCGACCCTGATCGAGCCGCCGAAGACGTAGGTGAACAGCACCACGAACATGATCGGCTGGACCAGCCCGAAGATCACCATTTCGGGGATCCGGGTCATGCGGATCAGATTGCGCCGGGCGACGACGAGGGAGTCCTTCACGGACTGCGTGACGCCCCCCGCCGGACGGGGGGCCAGCGGCCGGGCGTTCTCGGCGGTCGTGCTCACGGGGCCTCCTCCTCGTTCCGGGAGCCGCCGGTGCGCGGCGGCCGCGCACCGCCGCCCCCGTCGTCCTCCGCCTCGGGGTTCTCGGCGGCGTGGCCGGTGAGGGAGAGGAAGACGTCGTCCAGGGTGGGGCGGCGCAGGGCGATGTCGTCGATCTCCACGCCCCGGCCGTCCAGCTCGCGGATGACCTCGGCCAGCAGTCTGGCCCCGCCGCTCACCGGGACGGTCAGCTTGCGCGAGAGCCGGGCGACGGCGACCTCGCCCCGGCCGAGGGCGGCCAGCACCTCCCGCGCGGGGCCGATCTCGTCGGGGCGGTGCACGACGACCTCGACGCGCTCGCCGCCTGTGCGGGCCTTGAGCTGGTCGGAGGTGCCGCGGGCGATGACCCTGCCCTGGTCGATGACGCAGATGTCGTGGGCGAGGCGGTCGGCCTCCTCCAGATACTGCGTGGTCAGCAGCAGCGTCGTACCGCCGGCGACCAGCTCCTCGATGACGTCCCAGAGCTGCTGCCGGTTGCGCGGGTCGAGGCCGGTCGTGGGCTCGTCCATGAACATGACCGGCGGCGAGACGACGAGCGCGGCCGCGAGGTCCAGGCGCCGGCGCATCCCGCCGGAGTACGTCCTGGCCGTGCGGTCGGCGGCGTCCGCGAGGTGGAACCGTTCCAGCAGGACGCCCGCGCGGGCCTTCGCGTCCCGTGCGCTCATCTGGTAGAGCTGCCCGACCATCCGGAGGTTCTCCCGGCCGGTCAGGTACTCGTCGACCGCGGCGAACTGCCCGGAGAGCCCGATCGACCGGCGTACGTCGTTGGGCTTCTTCAGCACGTCGATCCCGGCCACCACGGCCCGGCCGCTGTCGGGGCGCAGCAGGGTGGTCAGCACCCGTACGGCGGTGGTCTTGCCCGCGCCGTTGGGGCCGAGCAGCCCGAGGACGGACCCCTCGGGCACGTCGAGGTCGACGCCGTCCAGGGCTCGTACGTCGCCGAAGGTCTTCACCAGGCCCTCGGCGTGGATCGCACCTGGCATGGGGGCTCCCCCGTCGCTCGCGGTCGGCGCCGCCGGTGACGGCTTCCTGAGCAGATCCTAGGAGCGACGGGGCGGCGCCGCCCGACGAACCGGCGGATTCCGGCCAGTCGGCGCGAAGAGGGTCGCCCGGCCGGGGGAGGTCAGCCCGTCACCCGGTACCCCGCCGCGCGCAGCGCCGCCTCGACCTGCGCGCAGTGCTCGGGGCCCTTGGTCTCCAGGTGCAGGTCGACCTCCGCCTCGGTCAGCCCGAGGCGCGGGTCGGTGCGCACATGGCCGATGTCGAGGACGTTGGCGTCGGCGGCGCTCAACGCGGCCAGCAGCGCGGCGAGCGCTCCCGGACGGTCGGTGAGCCGCAGCCGCAGGCTCAGGTAGCGGCCCGCCGCGGACATCCCGTGCCGCAGGATGCGCTGCATCAGCAGCGGGTCGACGTTGCCGCCCGACAGCACGGCCACCACCGGCCCCCGGAACGCCTTCGGGTCGCTGAGGAGCGCGGCCACCGGGCTGGCCCCGGCCGGCTCGACGACCATCTTGGCCCGCTCCAGGCAGAGCAGCAGCGCGCTCGACAGCTCGTCCTCGGTGACGGTGCGGACCTCGTCGACCAGCTCCGCGATCAGGGGGAACGGCACGTCGCCGGGGCGGCCCACCTTGATGCCGTCCGCCATCGTGGCCTGGGCGTCGAGGGAGACCGGGTGACCGGCGGCGAGCGACGGCGGGTAGCACGCCGCGCCCTCGGCCTGTACGCCGACGACGCGCACGTCGGGGCGGAGCGCCTTCACCGCGACGGCGAGGCCCGCGGCGAGTCCGCCGCCGCCGATGCCGACGACGATGGTGCGCACCTCCGGGCACTGCTCCAGGATCTCCAGGCCGACCGTGCCCTGCCCGGCGATGATGTCGGGGTGGTCGAAGGGGTGGATGAAGACCGCGCCGGTCTCCTCCGCGTACCGCTGGGCGGCGGCCAGCGTCTCGTCGACGACCTGGCCGTGCAGGCGGACCTCGGCCCCGTACTCGCGGGTCGCGGCCACCTTGGGCAGGGGCGCCCCCAGGGGCATGAAGACGGTGGACCGCACCCCGAGCAGGGTGGAGGCGAGGGCGACGCCCTGCGCGTGGTTCCCGGCGCTGGCGGCGACCACCCCGGCCGCCCGCTCCTCCGGGGTGAGTCCGGAGATCCGCACGTACGCGCCGCGCAGTTTGAAGGAGCCGGTGCGCTGGAGGTTCTCGCACTTGAGGTGCACCGGGGACCCGACCAGCCCGGAGAGGTGGCGGCTGCCCTCCAGGGCGGTCGTACGCACCACCCCGGACAGCATCTTCTGCGCGCCCCGGACGTCGTCGAGGATCAGGGCCGGACGGGATGGGGTCGCGCGGAAGGTCATGCCGCAAGTCTTGCAGCTCCGGCGGCGCCCGGCGGACGGGTCTGCGGGCGGTCCGGGGCGGTGTCCGCAGGTTTGTGCGGCACTGGTACGCGTTGCCCCCGAGCCGCGTACTCTGTCCCCCACCCATCCGACACCGCATGAAGAGAGCCCCCGGCCATGCCCCCACAGGACATGACGACTGCTGCGTCTCCTTCCGGGGGCGCGATCCCCGAACTCCCGGCCCCCGAACGCCTGCTGGACGCGCTCCAGCACCAGGTGGCCGTGTTCGCCCGCCGCGCCGAGCAGACCCGCCTCGGGGGCGTCGGCCAGGTCCGCAACTCGATGGACCGGGCGGCGTACCTGTTGCTGAACCGGCTGGACCGGGAGGGCCCGATGGGGGTCAAGGCGCTGGCGGCCGGGATGGGCATCGACTCCTCGACGGTGACCCGGCAGGTCGCGCCGCTCGTCGACACCGGCCTGGTCAAGCGGGCCTCCCACCCCGAGGACGGCCGGGCCGTGGTGCTCCAGCTCTCGCCCCGCGGCCAGGCCCGGTTGGAGGAGGTGCGCGCCTCGCGGCGCGCGTTGATGGAACAGGTGACCGACGGCTGGACGCGGGAGGAGCGGGACACCTTCTGCGCCCTGCTCACCCGGTTCAACGCCTCGCTCGCCGCCCGCCAGGCGGCGTACCAGCCGTCGCAGGCGGACTGACGCCCGGCGCCCGGTCGCGTCCGGCCTCTTGACCCCGGCGGTGCGCCGGGGCTCGGATGTGGTCCATGAAGGAGCGGGCGACGCACCGGGACCGGCTCCGCGCCCAGGAGTTCGAGGCCTTCGTGGCGGGCGCGGGCGGCCGGCTGCTGCACACGGCGACGCTGCTGACCGCCGAACCGCCCGTCCCGCCCGGCGCCAACGCGCGGGCCGAGCGGCTGCTCTGCGCGGCGCTGGCCCGTACGTACGCCGACTGGGACCGGTTGCGCGGCGGCGACCCCTACGACCTGGCCCGCCGGGAGCTGGCCCTGCGCTTCGCCCGCCGGGCCCGGAGCCACCGGCGGTCGCGCGGCGGCGTCCTGGGGCGGCTCACCCCGTGGGAGCGGCTGGTGGTGGTCCTGCGGGTGTACGAGGAGGTCGGCGAGGAGCAGACGGCGGCGCTGCTCGGCCTGCCGGCGGACCGGGTCCGCGCGGTCTGCGCCCGCTCGGTGGCCGCCCTGCGCCCGCCCGGTCCGGGGGCGGCCCCCCGGACGACGCCGTGAGCGCCGGGCGCGACCCGCGGGCGGAGCGGCTCCGCCGGATGCTGGACGGCCCGCGCCCGGCCCTGCCGCCGGACCTGGCGGAGCGGGCGGTGCGGCGCGGGGCGCGGAGGCTGCGGCTGCGCCGGGCGGTCAACCGGACGGCGGGGTGGCTGCTGGGCGCGGTGCTCGCCGTGTTCCTCGTCTGGGCCGGGGTCGAGCAGCCGTGGGCCCCGGAGCCGGCGCAGGTGACCCCGCCGCTGGAGGAGTGGTGAGGCCGCCCCCGCCCGCGCGGTGAGCGGGGCGGGGGCGGGTGCGCGTACGCGGGGTCAGCCGAGGGCCTGGGTGAGGTCGGCGACGAGGTCGTCGCCGTTCTCGATGCCGACGGAGAGCCGGACCAGGTCGGCGGGGACCTCCAGCGGGGAGCCGGCGGCGGAGGCGTGCGTCATCCGGCCGGGGTGCTCCAGCAGCGACTCGACGCCGCCGAGGGACTCCCCGAGCGTGAAGAGCCGCGCCCGGTCGCAGACGGCGACCGCCGCCTCCTCGCCGCCCGCGACCCGGAAGGACACCATGCCGCCGAACGCCCGCATCTGCTTGGCGGCGACCTCGTGGCCGGGGTGGTCGGGCAGGCCCGGATAGAGGACCTGGGAGACCTTGGGGTGCCGGGTGAGCAGGTCGACGACCTTGGCGGCGTTCTCGGTGTGCCGGTCCATGCGGACGGCCAGGGTCTTGACGCCGCGCAGCACGAGCCAGGCGTCGAAGGGGCCGGCGACCGCGCCCATGGCGTTCTGGTGGTACGCCAGCTCCTCGCCCAGCTCCGGGTCGTCCACGATCAGCGCGCCGCCGATGACGTCGGAGTGGCCGCCCATGTACTTGGTGGTGGAGTGCACGACGACGTCCGCGCCGAGGGCCAGGGGCTGCTGGAGGTAGGAGGAGGCGAAGGTGTTGTCGACGACCAGCCGCGCCCCGGCCTCCCGCGCCACCTGCGCCACGGCGGCGATGTCGGTGATGCCGAGCAGCGGGTTGGACGGGGTCTCCACCCAGACCGCCTTGGTGCGCGGGGTGATCGCGGCCCGCACCGCGGCCGTGTCCGACGTGTCGGCGACCGAGAACTCCACGCCCCAGCGCGAGGCGACCTTCGCGAACAGCCGGAAGGTGCCGCCGTAGGCGTCGTTCGGGATGACCACGTGGTCTCCGGGGGTCAGCAGCGTCCGCAGGAGGCAGTCCTCCGCGGCGAGGCCGGAGGCGAAGGCGAGGCCGCGGCGGCCGCCTTCCAGGGCCGCCAGGTTCTCCTCCAGGGCGGTGCGGGTCGGGTTGCCGCTGCGGCTGTACTCGTAGCCGCCGCGCAGTCCGCCCACGCCGTCCTGCTTGTACGTGGACACCTGGTAGATGGGCGGGACTACCGCGCCGGTGAGGGGATCGGCGGTGTTTCCCGCGTGGATCGCCAGTGTCTCGAAGCTGTGCTGGTCGCTCATGGGGCCGAGCGTAGTTCGTCCCGAGGAGCCGCACCGGCCACTCGCCGCACCGGTGACAATGGAGCCATGGAGATTCTGTGGTTCCTGTTCGCGCTGTGCATGATCGCCGCGGTGATCGGCCCCTGGGTCATGCGCCGCCGGGGCGGTGTCCGCCAGGTGGCCCCCGGTTCGCCGGACGCCGCCGACCCGGACGCGTACGGCTTCGTGCGCCAGGAGGAGCTGGACGTGCGGATGCCGGGGCCCGACCAGGACCTCCTGGACGTGCTGGAGGTCGTGCAGGCCGCCCAGGACTGGCGGGCGGCGGCCCAGTTGCTGGCCGGCACCCCGAAGGAGGGCGAGGTCCGCTGGCAGCGGGTCCAGGCCTTCGCGGGGGCCGCGTCGCTGGAGCTGGCGCGGCGGCCGGGCGAGGGCGGGGCGTGGCTGCGGTCCTGGCGCGCGGAGGCCCCGAAGGACGCGGGCGGCGCGGCGGTGCACGCGGAGTTCCTGGTGCAGCAGGCGTGGCGGTCGTCCTCGGCGGGCAGCGACGACTTCCGGATCATCCTGGAGGAGGCCCGTACGGTCTGCGGCGAGGCGGCGCTCCTGGCGCCCGGCGATCCGGTGCCGTACATCGTGGAGCTGGCGGTCGCCCGCGGGCTGGGCTACACCCCGGAGCAGTTCGACCAGGTGTGGGCGAAGGTCATCGACCGGGCCCCGGCGCACCTGGGCGCGCACCTGGCGGCGCTGCGCTACCACTGCGAGAAGTGGCACGGCTCGCGCGCGGAGGCGGAGCGCTTCGCCACGGCGGCCGCCGCCCGCGCCCCGCGCGGCTCGCTGCTGGCGGCGCTGCCGCTGTTCGCGGTGTACGAGCACCTGCCGGAGGTCAACCTGGTGCAGGGCTTCTACCGCGGCCAGGTGGTGACCAAGGCGGTGGAGGGCGCGATGTTCGCGGTGCACGCGGCCCGCCCGGACGACCCGATGCTCGCCCACGTCCGGCATCTGCTGGTGCTGTTCCTGGTGCACATGGAGCGCTGGTCGGAGGCGGTGCACCAACTCGTCCTCGTCGACGGCCACGTGGGCGCGCTGCCGTGGACGCAGGGCCCGGACCCGGCCGCGCAGTACACGGTCTACCGGGCGCTGGCGGTGGCGGGGTACGAGGCGAACGGCGGCAGCCCGGCGACGCTGTCGCGCTGAGCGCGGGGGCGCCGGGTCTCCGGGGCGGGGCCCGGCGGAATCCCGGCGGCCGGTCCCTTGTTGTACGGGGCGAACCCGACCCCGGAGGAGCCACCCGCATGTTCCTGAACCGCCGCACCCCCGAGCTCCCCACCCCGGAGCAGGCCCTGCGCGGCCGTCCCGTCCCCACGTTCACCGTCCCCGACCGCCACACGGTCCTCGGCAACCCCTTGGCGGGGCCGTATCCCGAGGGCCTGGAGGTGGCGGACTTCGCGCTGGGGTGCTTCTGGGGCGCGGAGCGGAAGTTCTGGCAGACCGAGGGCGTCTGGACGACGCTGGTGGGCTACCAGGGCGGCTACACGGAGAACCCCACGTACGAGGAGGCCTGTTCGGGCCTGACCGGGCACACCGAGGCGGTGCGCGTCGTCTTCGACCCGCGGGTCGTCTCGTACGAGGAGCTGCTGAAGCTGTTCTGGGAGTCGCACGACCCCACGCAGGGCTTCCGCCAGGGCAACGACGTGGGCACCCAGTACCGCTCCGCGCTCTACCCCCACACCCCCGAGCAGGCCGCCGCGGCCGCCGCCTCCCGCGAGGCGTACCAGAAGGTCCTGACGGCCTCGGGCCACTCCGCGATCACGACGGAGATCCTGCCCGCCGAGGGCCGCCCGTTCTGGCCCGCGGAGGCGCACCACCAGCAGTACCTGGACAAGAATCCGGGCGGTTACTGCGGTATCGGCGGCACGGGCGTCTCGTGCCCGATCGGCGTGGCCCCCGTCGAGGGCTGACCGCTTCCGCCCGCGCCCGCCGGTACGCAGCCCGCGTCCGGCGGGCGCGCGCTATCCGAGCATCGCCGGGAGCAGGCGGCGCAGGAGCCGTTCGAACAGGGCGTCCCGTTCGGCGGGGGCCGCCGAGGGGGGCGGGCCCGCCGTCGCGAGGGCGGCCGCGAGGTGCGGGTGGCGGCCCTCGGCGGCGACGCGCGCCAGGTGGGCGGCCTGGGCGGGCGGGCCGCCGTCCGCGGTGGCGACGGCCTCGCGGCGGGCGAAGAGGGTGGCGAGGCCGCCGAGCAGCCCGATCGCCTCCAGCTTCTGCCGACCGTCGCCCGGCGCGGGGGCCAGCAGGGCGAGGGCGTGGTCGAGGTAGGCGATCGCGTGCGGGCCCAGCACCTCGCCCCGCCGGTCGAACAGGTCGGCGAGCCAGGGGTGCCGTACGTGCGCGGCCCTGGACTGGCGGGCCAGGCCCACCAGGTCGGCGACCCAGTCGCCGCTGGGCCCGGCGGAGAGGTCGATCTCCCCGGCGACCGCGTCCGCCATCAGGTCCAGCAGGTCGTCGCGGCTCCCGACGTAGCGGTAGAGCGAGGCGGGCCCGGTCCCCAGCCGCTGCGCGAGCGCGCGCATCGACACGGCGTCCAGCCCCTCCGCGTCCGCGAGGGCGACGGCGGCGGCGGTGATCTGGGGGCGGCTGCGTTCGGGGACGGGGCCGCGGGTGCCGCGTTCGGGGCGCGACCAGACGGTGGGCCGGGGCTCGCGTTCGGTCACTGCCCGTCGCCTTCGTCGTCTCGGGTGGTCCTGGGTCCTCCGGTAGTCTAATACTGCGAACACCGATCGCAGTTTTTCTGGAGAAGGGCCCGCCATGACCTGGACCGCACGCCGCTTCGCCCGCAACGGCGCCGTCGAGCTCGCCCACGACCGCCTCCAAGAAGGTGCGGCGGGCGAACCGCTCCTGCTGGTGATGGGCCTCGCGGTCTCCCGGCACTGGTGGCCGAAGGGGCTCTGCTCGGCCTTCGCCGACGCCGGTTTCGCCGTCGTCCGCTACGACCAGCGGGACGCGGGCGAGTCCACCCGCCTGACGAGGAGCGCCGCGCGGGGCAACCCGTTCACCGCCCTGGCCGCCCGCCGCAGCCCGGCGTACACCGCCGAGGACCTGGCCGACGACGCCGTGGCCGTGCTGGACGCGCTCGGCTGGGAGTCCGCGCACCTCTTCGGCCACTCGATGGGGGGCGTCGTCGCCCAGCGCGTCGCCCTGCGCCACCCGGACCGGGTGCGCACCCTGACCTCGTCGGCCGCGCTGCCGAGCGATGTCGGCGGGCTGGGGGCGTTCCGGCATCTGCGCCTGTCCACGCTCGCCAGGTTCGCGCGGATCAAGCCCGGCCGGGACCGGGAGGAGAGGATCGCGGCGGGGCTCGCGGTGGCCCGGCTGTGCGCGTCGCCGGGCTACCCGTTCGACGAGGCGGGGACGCTGGAGCGGATCACCGCCGACGCGGACACCGGCATCGCGGACCCGGACGCCCAGTCCCGCCAGATCGGCGCGGCCTGGAGCGGGCCGCCCCTGGCCGAGCTGCGCGTCCCGACCCTCGTCCTGCACGGCGTCGACGACCCGCTGCTCAAGCCCTCAGCGGGCCGCGCCACCGCCGAGGCGATCCGCGGCGCGCGCCTGGTCCTCCAGCCGGGCGTCGGCCACGACATCCCGCGCGAGCGGTTCGCGGGGGTGGCCGCCGAGGTACGGGCGCTCGCCGACGGGTCCCGGCCGGTGGACGTCGACGGGGACGCGGAGCGGGCCGCCCCCTGACCGGAGCGGCCGCCCTTTGACCGGCGCGGCGTGGGCGGCGTGAGGTGGGCGGCGTGAGGTGGGCGGCGCGACATGGGCGACGTGGGCGGCGCGCCGGCGAGTGCCGCCCCGTGTGGCCGCCGCCCATGGGGGCCCATGGGGGCGCCGCCCCGCGTGGGCGGACCCGCCCCGCCTGACCGCCGCCACCCCGTGCCACGAGGCGGTCAGGCCGCCAGCAGGACTCCGCCCATCGGGCGCGCCGACCCTGCGGACCGGGCGGCGGGGGCGGTGAGCGGGCGGGACCGCGCCCCGGCGAGGCGGACCAGCCGCTCGCCGGCCAGGGCCAGCACGTCCGCGAGGCTCAGCCCGAGCGCCTGGGCGGCGGCCGCCAGGACCTCCGACGAGGCCTCCTTGCGGCCCCGCTCCACCTCGGAGAGGTAGGCCATGGATATCCGCGCCGCGTCGGACACGTCCTTCAACGTCCGCCCCTGCGCCCGGCGTTCACAGCGCAGCACCTCCCCCACGAGGTCGCGCCAGAGCGGCTCCGGGGGCGGGCTCGGCGCCGGCGGGCGCAGCGGGATCACATGGACCTGGTTCGTCGCTCGGATGCTCACCGCCCCAGCCTAGGAGGCCCGACCCGCTCCCGTGGGGGTCGGGCGTTGCGCTCCCGGCTGATCTGCTGTCGGCGAAGTTCCGTGACGTGGACCGGGCCGGGCGCTCCGTACGCGGACTCGGACGCGGAGCCCGTACGCGTACGCGCAACCCCTGGCCCCACGCCCCTGCACGAGGCCCCCCGCACCCCCGTACGCGCCCCGCCGCGAGACCGGCCCGCGCCCACCCCCGTACGCGAACCCGGACAAGACACCAGGCCGCCGCGCCCGCCCGCGTACGCGAACCTCGGCCTCACCCCCGCACGCGGACCCGCACCCCGCCCCCGTGCGCGAACTCCCGCCCGCTCCGCGCGACTCGACGCGACGTCAGATCAGGCCCTGCGCCAGCATCGCGTCCGCCACCAGTTCGAAGCCCGCGATGTTCGCGCCCACCACGTAGTTGCCGGGGCTTCCGTAGCGCTCGGCGGTCGTGTAGCAGGAGTCGTGGATGTGGCGCATGATCTCGGCCAGCCGCTCCTCGGTGTGGGCGAAGGTCCAGGAGTCGCGGGAGGCGTTCTGCTGCATCTCCAGCGCGCTCGTCGCCACCCCGCCCGCGTTGGCCGCCTTGCCGGGGGCGAAGGCGACGCCCGCCTCCTGGAAGACCCGGACCGCCTCGGGGGTGGTGGGCATGTTGGCGCCCTCCGCGACCGCCTTGACCCCGTTGCGCACGAGGGTCAGCGCGTCGCCCTCCAGGAGTTCGTTCTGCGTCGCGCAGGGCAGGGCCACGTCCACGGGGACCGACCAGACGCCCGTGCCGGGGACGAACCGGGCGTGCGCGCCGCGGCGTTCGGCGTACTCCGAGACCCGGCCGCGCCCCCGCTCCTTGATCTCCTTGAGGAGCGCGAGGTCGATGCCCTTCTCGTCGACGACGTAACCGGCGGAGTCCGAGCAGGTCACCACGGTCGCGCCGAGCTGCTGGGCCTTCTCGACGGCGTAGATGGCCACGTTGCCCGAGCCGGAGACCGCGACGGTCTGGCCCTCCAGCGACTCGCCCCGGCTGCGCAGCATCTCGGCGGTGAACATGACCGTGCCGTAGCCGGTGGCCTCCGTGCGGGCCTGGGCGCCGCCCCAGCCGAGGCCCTTGCCGGTGAGGACGCCGGACTCGTACCGGTTGGTGATCCGCTTGTACTGGCCGAAGAGGTAGCCGATCTCCCGGCCGCCCACGCCGATGTCCCCGGCCGGGACGTCGGTGTACTCCCCCAGGTGGCGGTGGAGTTCGGTCATGAAGGACTGGCAGAACCGCATGATCTCGGCGTCGGAGCGGCCCTTGGGGTCGAAGTCCGCGCCGCCCTTGCCGCCGCCGATGGGCATACCGGTGAGGGCGTTCTTGAAGATCTGCTCGAAGCCGAGGAACTTCACGATGCCGAGGTTGACCGAGGGATGGAAGCGCAGGCCGCCCTTGTAGGGGCCGAGGGAGCTGGAGAACTCCACCCGGAAGCCGCGGTTGACGTGGATGTCGCCGGCGTCGTCCGACCACGGCACCCGGAAGATCAACTGGCGCTCGGGCTCGCAGATCCGCTCGATGATGCGGGCGTCGACGAACTCGGGGCGCCGCGTCAGCACCGGCCCGAGCGTCTCCAGCACTTCGCGGACCGCCTGGTGGAACTCCCGCTCACCCTGGTTGCGCCGCAGGATCTCGGCGTAGAGCGGTTCGATGACCCGGTGGGCGGCGTCGTTCGACTGTGCGGGGTCGGGGATGACCGGCATCTGATCAGACCTTCCGTGGTCGGCTCGTGCGTGTCGGCGCCCCGTCGTCCCGAGGGAGGCGCCATCGGTCCGCCTCCCCCGCCGGGGGCCCGCGGCCCCCTCGTGCGAGGGAGACGCGGCCGTCGCCCGGAGGAGCGACGGGGAGGACCTTCGTACGAACCGATTGTCCAGCGCGATCCGATGATCTTCGAGGACCATCCACATATTGACCATGATCGGCCGGATGCGAGGCCGCCGGGGGGGGCGTACGCGGGCGCGTGCGGGCCCCTGTCGCCCTGCGCCGCAATGAGCTTGACCATCACCGTCGTACGCGGGCGCGCACGGGCCCCTGACCGGCCGCTCGGCCGGGTCCGCGCGCGTCCGCGGCCGCCCCGCGCGCCCCGGCCGCCGCGTGGCGGAGGTCACACCGGACAGCGGCGCCGACCACTGCCGCGGGCCGGGCGGCACCGGGCGGGCGCCGTAGTTACCCGTCAGGAACCACGACACGCCACCTGGCGTTCGGTCATGATGCTCCCCATGTCGAAGCCGCGGGGGCGTCGGAGCGGGCAGCCTCCTGATCAGTCACGGACGTCGTACGCGGCGCTACGCGCGAAGAACGGGGTTCTGCGGCCCAGCCCGCACGCCCCGCCCCCGCCGCCGCCCTCATCCCCGTACGCCCGCGCGCTGTCGCCCGCCGCGTACCCCGCGCACGCGGGGCGTGCGGTCCGGCGGGGCGGTCCGCCCTCCGCGCCCCGCCCCGCGCCCGGCGCGCCGGGGCAGCCGCGCGTCCCCAAGGGCACGGGGGCCGCGCGGCGGTGTCTGGCCGTGGGACTCGACTGCTACCTGTGCCTGCTGTCCGTGGGGCTGCTGGTGCGCTTCGGTCCGGACACCGCCGGGACGGGGTGGCGGACCGTGCTGCCGGTCGTCCAGTCGCTCGCGCTGTCCTTCGCCAACCAGGTGCTGCTGACGATGGCCGTCCGGGCGAGCGCCGGGAAGCTGATCATGGGGGTCCGGGTGATCCGGCTGCCCGACGCGGGGCGTCCGGGCTTCCGGCGGCTGGTGCTGCGCTGGCTGTACGGGCTGCTGTGGCTGCCGCTCCGGCCCTGGTACGCGCTCCGGCACCCGGCGGCCGCCCGCGCGCGAGCGCCGGAGCCGCCCTCCGGCTGCCCCGTCCAGCGGGACGAGGACCTGGCCGGGGTCCGCCAGGTCCGGCGCAGCGACCTGCTCGGCTACCGCGCCGCCCTGGCCGGCCGGACGGACTGACACGCTCGCCGCCGTACGCGCCCCGCGGGCGTACGGGCGTACCGGCGTGCGGGGGCGCGTACGGCGGCGGCCGGTCGCGCCCACGCCGAAGGCGGCGGCCCCGGAGCGCTCGGGGGCCGCCGCCTTCGGGCGGGGACGGGGGTGGAGAGGCGGGGGTCAGACGGCGGAGCCGGCCTTCCAGCGCGACCAGTCCATGTTCCAGCCGTTGAGGCCGTTGTCCGGGGTGATGGTCTTGTCCGGGGAGTTCTTGACGATGACCACGTCGCCGACCAGGGAGTTCTCGTAGAACCACGCACCGGGCTGGTTCGGGTCGTCGGCGCCCTTCGCGTCGGCGAGGCCCACGCAGCCGTGGCTGGTGTTGACCTTGCCGAAGATGCCCTTGCCCCAGTAGTTGCCGTGGATGAAGGTGCCGGAGGTGGAGAGGCGCATCGCGTGCGGCACGTCCTTGATGTCGTACTCGCCCTTGCCGTCGTCGTCGGTGAAGCCGACGGTGGCGCCGTTCATCCGGGTCTCCTTGTGCTTCTCGGAGATCACCATCTCGCCGTTGTACGTGGGGTTGTCGGGCGAGCCCGCCGAGATCGGGATGGTCTTGACCGTGCTGCCGTCGCGGGTGACGGTCATCGTCTTGGTCTTCACGTCGACGGTCGAGACCTGGTTGCGGCCGACCTTGAAGGTCACGGTCTTCTGCTGCACGCCGAAGACGCCGTCCGCGCCCTCGACGCCGTCCAGCGCCAGCTTCAGCGTGACGGTGGAGCCGCCCTTCCAGTACTCCTGCGGGCGCAGGTCCAGGCGCTGGGAGTTGAACCAGTGCCCGACGACCTCCTGGCCGCTGCTGGAGGTCACGGTGATGCCGCTCTGGACGGCCTTCTTGTCCGTGATCGGCTTGTTGAAGTTGATCGAGACGGGCATCCCGACGCCGACCGTGGAGCCGTCCTCGGGGGTGAAGTTCCCGATGAAGCTGTTGTCGGGCGAGACGGTGGTGAAGGAGCTGTTCTCGTGGGCCTCGCGGCCCTTCGCGTCGGCCGCGGTGGCGGTGATCTTGTACGTGGTGGACCGCTCGAGCTGGCCCGCGGGCTTCCAACTGGACCCGTCGGCGGCCAGCGCGCCCTCGACCGGCTCGCCGTCCGCCGTGGTCATGATGACCTCGGTGAGCTTGCCCTTGGTGACGGAGACCTGCGCCGCGTTGTTGATGCTGGCGTTGGTGGCGCCGTTCTTCGGCTGGATCGTTATCTGGGCCTCGGACGCGTCCTCGGCCGCGGCCTTGTCCACTTCCTGCGACTGCGAGGACTCCGAACCTCCGGCGTTCGCCTTACCGCCCGCGTCGTCGTCGCAGGCCGAGAGCACCAGTACGCCACCGAGCAGTGCGGACACGGCCATGAGGCCCTTGCGCCGCTTGCTGTCCGTCATCACACGCTTCTCCATCGTCGCCGAATCCCCAAAAACCCCGGACGGGGCGCCGAACGGCTGTTCCCCGTCAATGTTCCAGTAACACCCGGAACGAGTGCTCCCGTTCCCCAGCCCCGGAGGATGTGGGGAACACCACTCACCGACGCGGGGGCGGCGGCCGCGGTTCCCCGCGCACGGGACCGTCCGCCCGCCGCCGCACAGCGCGGCCCCGGTCCGCGGCTGAGCGGGGCCGGGGCCGGTGTTCTCACACGTCAGCCCCGCCGCGCGGGGTCACCGTCCTCGCCGTCGTTCCCCCCATTGTGCGCGACCGTGTCGCCGTACCCCTCCTCGTCGCCCTCGTCCAGCGGCAGGAACAGGCCGTCCTCCTCGTCGTCGTCGACACCGTCCCAGCCTTCTCCGTCGGGGTCGTACGCGATGCTCTCGCTGCTCCAGGAGGCCTGGGCCAGCTCGACCCCCGGCACCTCGCTCACCAGGTCGAAGGGGTCGACCAGGGAGGCGAGCGCCTCTGCTCCGTCTGCCCGCACGGTGGCCTCGACATGCATCCGCTCCTCGGCCCCCTCGCCCCCGGCCGCCTCGCCCACGGGCTCTCCGTACTCGGCGGCGACGCTCTCCAGGGCGGCGCCGGTCAGGGCGTCGGAGTCGGTGATCTCCAACACCATCTCCACGCGAAGGCGAACAAATCTGGATGTCTCTTCTGTGCTCATGACGGGAGCGTAAGGGGCGTCGGGGCCGCGATTTTCCTCCGACCCGCTGCTTTGCTTAGCATCGGCCCACGGGGCTAACTCATGGTTGTCGCAAGGGGATCCAATCCGTGTCCGTCGCTCGTCGCACACTCCTGACCGCCACCGCCGCAGGCACCCTGCTGACCGCGTTCTGGTTCGTCCCGTCGGCCAACGCGACCGGCGACGGCCCCCCGCCGCAGGCGCCGGCCGCGGCCTCCGACCCGGTGGCGCGGTACGCGTCCGACGAGCGCCCGGCCCCCGTTGACGGCGCTCGGCTCGCCGACACCGGACCCGGCCCGGAGGCCGCCCCGTACCTCATCGGCGGCACCTGCCTGCTGGGCATCGGCGCCGGCTTCGTCGCCTACTCGGTGCGCCGCTCCGGGACGCGCCCGGCGTTCTAGGACCGGCTCCCCGGGGGGGGGGGGGGGGGGGGGGGGGGGGGGGGGGGGGTGGGGGGGGGGGGGGGGGGGGGGGGGGAGGGGGGGGGGGGGGGGGAGGGGGAC
>NZ_JBVJCD010000012.1:0-14193 GCF_055588985.1 Streptomyces sp. NPDC041970 | reverse complement strand
TCCCCCCCCCCCCCTCCCCCCCCTCCCCAACCCCCCCCCCCCCCCCCCCCCCCCCCCCCCCCCCCCCTCTCCCCCCCCCCTTGCTCCCCCCCCCCCCCCCCCCCCGGGCGGCTCAGGCCAGCGGGCCCGTGACGGGCTCCACGGCCGCGACCAGGCGCCCCTCCCGGACGAACGCGTCGGCGGCGGCGAGGTCCGGGGCGAGGAAGCGGTCCGGGCCGGGCCCCTCCGCCCCGGCGGCGCGCAGCGCGTCCACGGCGGCCCGCGAGGCGGGGGCCGGGGTGAGGCCGTCCGCGGCGCGCAGCTCGATGGCGCGGGTCGCGGCGTACAGCTCGACGGCGACGATCCGGGTCAGGTTGTCCACGGCCGTGCGGAGCTTGCGCGCGGCCGACCAGCCCATGGAGACGTGGTCCTCCTGCATCGCGGAGGACGGGATGGAGTCGGCGGAGGCGGGGACCGCGAGCCGCTTCATCTCGCTGACCAGGGCGGCCTGGGTGTACTGGGCGATCATCAGGCCCGAGTCGACCCCGGCGTCCTCGGCGAGGAACGGCGGCAGCCCGTGCGAGCGGTTCTTGTCGAGCAGCCGGTCGGTGCGGCGCTCGCAGATCGAGCCGAGGTCGGCGGCGGCGATCGCGAGGAAGTCCAGGACGTACGCGACGGGCGCGCCGTGGAAGTTGCCGTTGGACTCCACCCGGCCGTCGGGCAGGACCACCGGGTTGTCGACGGAGGAGGCCAGTTCGCGTCCGGCGACGAGGGCCGCGTGGTCGAGGGTGTCGCGTCCGGCTCCGTTGACCTGGGGCGCGCACCGCACCGAGTAGGCGTCCTGGACGCGGGGCGCGTCGCCGGCGGCGTCGGAGTGACGGCCCGTCAGCCCCGAACCGGCCAGCACCCGGAGCATGTTGGCGGCGCTGGCGCCCTGGCCGGGGTGCGGGCGGATGGCGTGCAGCTCGGGGGCGAGGACCCGGTCCGTGCCCAGCAGCGCCTCCAGGGAGAGGGCGGCGGTGATGTCGGCCGAGGTGTAGAGGGCGCGGAGGTCGGCGAGGGCCAGGACCAACATGCCGAGCATCCCGTCGGTGCCGTTGAGGAGGGCGAGGCCCTCCTTCTCGCGGAGTTCGACCGGGGCGATGCCGTGCGCGGCGAGGAGTTCCCCGGCCGGGCGGACCGTGCCGTCGGGGCCCTCCGCGTCCCCTTCGCCCATGAGGGTCAGAGCGCAGTGCGAGAGCGGGGCGAGGTCGCCGGAGCAGCCGAGCGAGCCGTACTCGTGGACGACGGGCGTGATGCCCGCGTTGAGCACGTCGGCCATGGTCTGGGCGACCTCGGGGCGCACGCCGGTGCGGCCGGAGGCGACGGTCTTCAGCCGGAGGAACATCAGCGCGCGGACGACCTCGCGCTCGACCCGCGGGCCCATGCCGGCCGCGTGGGAGCGGACGATGTTGCGCTGGAGCCGGGCGCGCAGCTCGGGGCTGATGTGGCGGCTGGCGAGGGCTCCGAAGCCGGTGGAGACGCCGTAGACCGGCTCGGGCTTGGCGGCGAGCGCGTCCACGACGAGGCGGGCGGCGGCCAGGGCCTCCACGGCGGCGGCGGACAGCTCGACCCGCGCGCCGCGGCGGGCCACGGCGACGACGTCCTCGGCGGTGGTTCCGGACGTTCCCACCACGACAGTGTGCATATCCATATTCAGCAGCGTACGGATTGAAACCCGCCATGTCACTAGCGGTCGCGCGCCGGGCCCCTTACCCCGGCGGCGGCCCGGACTCCGGGGGCGGCGGGTTGCCGCGCAGCCTGCGCCGGTCGTGCGCGCCCTTCGGCGGGGAGTCCGCGAGCCGGACGACCTCGCCGTCCCGCCCGGCCACCACCGGCCGGTGCGAGCGGGCGGCCTTGGCCCGGTACTGGGCGGCGTCCGCCAGCCGGAAGAGGCGCCGGGCCGAGCGCACCGGGCCGATCGGGTCGCCGGTCGACGCGACCCCGCAGGCCACCCCGTCGCCGAGTTCGAGGGCCGCCGCCCGGTCGCACAGCTCGGTGGCCGCGGCCACCGCGGCGTCGGCCGGGGGCCCGGCGGCGAGCAGGCAGAACTCGTCGCCGCCCAGCCGGGCGGCCAGCGCCTGCGGGACCATCGCCCCACACCGGGACAGCACCGAGCCGAAACGTTCCAGCAGACGGTCCCCGACCGCGTGGCCATGGGTGTCGTTCACCGTCTTGAGGCCGTTGAGATCGCAGACGACCAGGCTGACGACGGTCCCGTCCGCGCGGTGCCGCTCGATCGCCTCGTCGAGCCGGATGTCCACCGCCCGGCGGTTGGCCAGCCCGGTCAGCGGGTCGGTGAAGGCCAGCTTGCGGACCTCCTCCAGCCGCTCGGTCTGGGCGATCCCCGAGGCCACGACCGCCGCGAGGACGGTGGCGAAGTCCGCGTCCGCCCCGTCGAAGACGGCCTGCCCGGCGGGCCGCGCCACATACAGCTCGCCCCAGGCCCGGCCGTGCAGCACGATCGGCGCGATCACGCAGCAGCCCCGGCCGCGGCGGCGCAGCGCCGCCACCCGCCTGCGGCAGTACGGGCGGCCGCCGGACGGCCCGTCCGCGGTCTCCACCCACGCGTCGGGCTCGCCGCCCTCGGCCCGCCGCCCGTGCGGCGACTCGGTGATCTCCGGGAACTCGTGGACCGGGTAGACCTCCTCCTCGGGGAACTCCTCCTCCCCCTCGGCCCGCAGACCCGCGTTCACCAGCACCCGGAGCCTGCCCCGGTCCCGCTCCCACACGGAGAGCGCGGCGAAGCCGCCGTTCAGCGCCGCGCAGGCGCCGAGCGCCGCCGCCCGCCAGGTGTCGCGCGGCGTGGCGGCCGCGGCCATGGCCTGCGCCAGCGCCACCACGGCTCGCAGCCGTACATCGTCACCACCCATCCATACAGCTTAGGTAGGCTTATCCGCTTTCGATCAGTTTGGTGAGTGACCAATTCCTTTCGTTTCCCCCCAAAACGATCACGCCGTGCCACCGGGTCACCGGGTGCGGAGCGCCGCCTCACTCACCGGGCCAGTCGGGCCGCCGCTTCTCGTTGAACGCGGCCACCCCCTCCGCCCGGTCCCCGGAGAAGGCCGCCGACCGCCAGGCCGCGTCCTCCACCTCCAGGCCCGCCCGCAGGTCGAGCCCGTGCCCCAGCCGCAGCGCCCGCTTGGCCGCCCGCAGCCCGACCGGCGAGTTGGCGGCGATCCGCCCGCCCAGCGCCAGCGCCTCCTCGCGGGCCCGGCCCGCCGGGACCAGCTCGTCCACCAGCCCCAGCTCGCGCGCCTCGGCGGCCTCCACCCGGCGGGCGGTGAAGACCAGCTCCGCCGCGCGCGCCGCCCCCACCCGGCGCGGCAGCAACTGCGTACCGCCGCCGCCGGGGATGACGCCCACCGACACCTCGGGCAGGCCGACCACGGCGGTGGCGTCGGCGACGATCACGTCGCAGGCCAGGGCCAGCTCGAAGCCGCCGCCGAGGGCGAAGCCGTGCACGGCGGCGATCACCGGCATCGGCAGCTCCAGGACGCCGGTGTAGGCGGCGCGGGCGGTGGGCCGCTGGCGCAGCAGCTCGGCGTCGGTGAAGGAGTTCCGCTCCTTGAGGTCCGCGCCGACGCAGAAGGCGCGGTCGCCGCTGGAGGTGAGGACGGCCGCCCGTACGTCCCGGTCCCCGGCCAGCGCCTCGCAGGCGGCGGCGATGGAGCGGGCCATGTCGGAGGAGACGGCGTTCATGGCCTTGGGGCGGTCCAGGACCAGTTCGGCGACGTGGTCCAGCCCCTCGTGCCGCCGGACCACGACGAACTCCCCGAACCGCTGCTCGGACGTGACGGTCATGTGCACCCCTGTCGGTCGACTGCGACACCGGTCAACGAGCGTTGCCGACAGGGATCCTAGACAGCCCGCCCCCGTCACGGCAGGGCGAGCGGCGGACCCGCGCGGGCGCGGGCCCGCCGGTCAGCCGCCGGTCCTCCCGCGCCGGGCCAGCAGCCACGGCTCCACCACGCCGAGCCCGCGCACCGGGCGCTGCCACATCGGCTGGAGCCCGAAGCGGTACGTGGGCAGCGGCGGCTCCTCGCCGAGCGGCCGGCCCTCCTCCTGCGCCAGCCGGGCCCGCGCGGCGGCGGCCGCGACGTCCTCCGCGGCCCGCGCCTCGGACTCGGGGGCGTCACCGTGGCGGATCAGCTCCTTGGCGAACGCCCCGTCCACCAGGACGGCGTCCTTCGGCGCTATCGACGTGAGCCGGCTCGCGAGGTTCACCGTCGTGCCGAAGACATCGCCCATCCGGGTGGTGACCGTGCCGAAGGCGATGCCGACGCGCAGTGCGGGCATCGCCTCGTCCGGGGCCATCGCCTCGATCAGCCGGAGCGCTATCTCGGCGGCCGTGCCCGCGTCGTCGGCGGCGAAGAGGACCTCGTCGCCGAGGGTCTTGATGAGCCGGCCGCCGTGCGCGGCGACCAGGTCGGCCGCGGTCGTCTCGAACGACTCGACCAGCTCCCCCAGCTCCTCCTCCTCCAGCCGCCGGGTCAGCCGGGTGAAGCCGACCAGGTCCGCGAAGCCGACGGCGAGGCGGCGGTCGACCATCTCCTCGTCGTCCGCGGCCTGGACGACCCGGCCGGTGGCGGCGGCCAACTGGCGGCGCCACACGTAGACGAGGAACTCCTGGAGCTCCGGCAGCAACAGCTCGACCAGCGGATACGTGACCTCGGTGCGGGTCATTCCGGGCTCGGGCGGTTCGGTCAGCCCCTCCAGGAACGAGTCGATCTGCCATTCGGCCAGCCGGGCGGTGGTCTGCCCGGTGGAGCGGGCGACCTGGATCGCCATCGGCTCGCTGAGCAGCCCCGCCTCCACCAGGCCGGCGAGGCGGCGCAGGGCGAGGACGTCGGCCTCGGTGAGGGCCTTGGCCTGGCCGATGTCGGCGAAGCCCATGGCCCGCCAGAAGCGGGAGGCCAGGTCCATGGAGACCCCGGCGGTGCGGGCGGCCTGGAAGGCGGTGTAGCGGCGGTCGGCCCCCAGGATCAGCGCTTCCAGCCGGATCGCGAGGGGGTCGTCGGTCGGCTCGGCCGTGTGGTCGACCTCGTGGTGGGGTGTGGCGTGGACCGAGGAGTCCGAGGGGGGCTCCTCACCCGCTCCGGACGTCGTGTCGCCGACGGTCACCAGCCGCCTCCTGCCCGTTCCCTGCGCACTGCCCTGCCGATCTGTCGCTGGATCGCCTCAACGATACGGCAGGTGTGCCCTGGCTCACGTCCTCGGCCGCCCCGCCGCGGGTGCGTCGCGCGCGCCGCCCTCGCGTACCGGTGTCCGCGCCCCCGTGCGCGGAAACCGGCGGCCGGCCCCGGCCGTCAGGTGAGTCCGCCCGCCGCGCCCCGCAGGTGCACGATGTCGCCGGCGGACACCGGCCGCTGGAGCCCGTCGCCGGTGGAGAGCACCAGCCGGCCGTCCCCGTCGACGGCGACGGCCTCCCCGACCAGGTCCCGGCCGCCCGGCAGCTCGGCCCGCACCGTGCGGTCGAGGGTCGCGCAGCCCGCCGCGTAGGCCGCCTGGAGCCCGCTCGCGGAGGCGTCGCCGCCCGCCGCCCGCCACTGCCCGTACCACTGCTCCAGCGAGCGCAGCACGGCGCGCAGCAGGGTCTCGCGGTCGGTGGAGACCGCTCCGGCGAGCGCCAGCGAACCGGCGGTCGGGGCGGGCAGCTCGTCGGCGCGCAGCGAGACGTTGACGCCCACGCCGACGACGACGCCGGCCCCGGCCCGCTCGGCGAGGATGCCGCCCGCCTTGCGCTCCTCGCCGTCCACCGCGGCGAGCAGGTCGTTGGGCCATTTCAGCGCCATGTCGACGCCCGCGGACCGGGCGAGCCCGGTCGCGGCGGCGACCCCGGTCAGCAGCGGCAGCCAGCCCCACCGCTCGGCGGGGACCCCGGCCGGCTCCAGGTAGACGGAGAAGAACAGCCCGGAGCGGGGCGGGGCGGTCCAGGTCCGCTCCAGCCGCCCGCGCCCGGCGGTCTGCTCCTCGGCGACCAGGACCGCGCCCTCGGTGAGCGCGTCCGCCCGCGCGGCGAGGTCGGTGTTGGTCGACCCGGTCGCCTCCACGACGTCCAGCGCGCTCCACAGCGAGCCCGGCCGCAGCAGTCCGCGGCGCAGCGCGGTCTCGTTCAGGGGCGGCCGGTCGAGGTCCGACCAGCGGTTGTGTGGCGCATCCGGTGGTGTCATGCAACCCAGCCTAGGTGTGGGAAAGGACGCACTGCCGATCCGTAGGCCCGCCGCTACCCTACGAATCAGTAGCCAGAGCCGGACCGACGACTGGCCGTCCCCCCGTGACCGTTGCCAGACGTCGTCCGCCATGACCAGGCAGGGAGCCGCCCCCCGATGTCCGAGCCGCTGAGCGACATCCACACCACCGCGGGCAAGCTCGCGGACCTGACGCGCCGCATGGACGAGGCGACCCACGCGGGTTCGGCCCGCGCGGTGGAGAAGCAGCACGCCAAGGGCAAGCTGACGGCCCGTGAGCGGGTCGATCTGCTCCTGGACGAGGGCTCGTTCGTGGAGCTCGACGAGTTCGCCCGGCACCGCTCCACCAATTTCGGCATCGAGAAGAACCGCCCCTACGGGGACGGCGTCGTCACCGGGTACGGCACGGTCGACGGCCGCCCGGTCTGCGTGTACTCGCAGGACTTCACGATCTTCGGCGGCTCGCTCGGCGAGGTCTACGGCGAGAAGATCGTCAAGGTCATGGACTTCGCGCTGAAGACCGGCTGCCCGGTCATCGGCATCAACGACGGCGGCGGGGCGCGCATCCAGGAGGGCGTCGCCGCGCTCGGCCTGTTCGCCGAGATCTTCCGCCGCAACGTCCACGCCTCCGGGGTGATCCCGCAGATCTCCCTGATCGTCGGCCCGTGCGCGGGCGGCGCGGTCTACTCCCCGGCGATCACCGACTTCACGGTGATGGTCGACCAGACCTCGCACATGTTCATCACCGGGCCCGACGTCATCAAGACGGTCACCGGCGAGGACGTGGGCTTCGAGGAGTTGGGCGGGGCCCGTACGCACAACACCACCTCCGGGGTGGCGCACCACATGGCGGGCGACGAGAAGGACGCCATCGAGTACGTCAAGTCGCTGCTGTCCTACCTGCCCTCGAACAACCTCTCCGAGCCCCCCGCCTTCCCGGAGGAGGCTGACCTGGCCACGAGCGACGAGGACCGGGCGCTGGACACGCTCATCCCGGACTCGGCGAACCAGCCGTACGACATGCACACCGCGATCGAACACGTCCTGGACGAGGGCGAGTTCCTGGAGACCCAGGCGCTGTTCGCGCCGAACGTCATCACCGGCTTCGGCCGGGTCGAGGGCCACCCGGTGGGCGTCGTCGCCAACCAGCCGATGCAGTTCGCCGGCTGCCTGGACATCGACGCGAGCGAGAAGGCCGCCCGCTTCGTCCGCACCTGCGACGCGTTCAACGTGCCCGTCCTGACCTTCGTGGACGTTCCGGGCTTCCTGCCGGGCGTGGACCAGGAGTACGGCGGCATCATCCGGCGCGGCGCGAAGCTGATCTACGCGTACGCGGAGGCGACGGTCCCGCTGATCACCGTCATCACCCGCAAGGCGTTCGGCGGCGCGTACGACGTGATGGGCTCCAAGCACCTGGGCGCCGACCTCAACCTGGCGTGGCCGACCGCCCAGATCGCCGTCATGGGGGCGCAGGGCGCGGTGAACATCCTGCACCGGCGGACCATCGCGGCCGCCGAGGACCCCGAGGCCACCCGCGCCGAGCTGATCGCGGACTACGAGGACACGCTGCTCAACCCGTACGTGGCGGCCGAGCGCGGCTACGTCGACGCGGTGATCATGCCGTCCGAGACCCGTTCCCACATCGTCCGGGGGCTGCGCCAGCTCCGGACGAAGCGGGAGTCCCTCCCGCCGAAGAAGCACGGCAACATCCCGCTGTAGCCGTCCGCCCGCTCGCAGAGAGGACCGCCCATGATCAAGGTCGTACGGGGCAACCCCACCCCGGAGGAGCTGGCCGCCGCCCTGGCGGTGGTCCGGGCGCGCGCGGCGGCGGCCGCCGCCGCGCCCTCGGGCGCGCCGGCCCCGCCCGAGCAGTGGTCCGACCCCGGCCGCATCGCGCGCGCCGGCCTCCCGACGCCCGGCCCGCGCGCCTGGGCCCGGACGTACTGGCCGGCCTGAGCCGCGCGGCCCGGCCCGCCTCCGGGCCCGTGCGCCCGCCGGCGCGGCGTGAGTACCCGTACTCAGGCGCGCCGGCGGGCGGGGGCGGCAGGATCGAAGACATGCTGTGGTCCGATCCCGAGAACAAGCCGCCGAAGGAACTGCGCGACGTCCAGGACATGATGCGCCGCGCCGGGTTCCTGGTGGCACTGGCGATGTTGGTGGCGATGTTCGTCCTGGGCATCCACTGAGCGCGACCGTCGAGCACGGTCCTTGAACGCGACCGTCGAAACACCCCCTGAGCACGCACGCCGAGCGCGTCCACCGCGCGCGGCCCCTGAGCGCGCCCCTCCAGCACGCCCCCTGAGCACACACGCCGAGCGCGACCGTCGAGCACGCCCACCCCGCGCGTCCACCGAGCGCAGTCCCTGAGCGCGCCCCTCCAGCACACCTCCTGAGCACACACGACGGCGTGTGCGCCGAGCGCGTGTATCGAGCACGCGCGCCGAGCGCGTCCGCCGAGCGCGCCTCCCCGAGCGCGGCCGTACGCCTCCGGCGGGCAGCGCCGGACCGCGGACCCTCCCGCCCTTCTACGATGGCCCCCATGACTGATCAGCGCCGTCTCGTGCTCGCCTCCGCCTCCCCCGCCCGCCTCGGCCTGCTGCGCCAGGCCGGATTCGCCCCCGAGGTGATCGTCAGCGGGGTCGACGAGGACGCCCTGACCGCGCCGACCCCCGGTGAGCTGGCGCTCGTCCTGGCGCGCGCCAAGGCGGCGGCGGTCGCGGGCCGCCCCGAGGCGGCGGGCGCGCTCGTCATCGGCTGCGACTCGGTGCTGGAGCTGGACGGCCGGGCGCTCGGCAAGCCGGCCGACGCCGAGGAGGCCACCGCCCGCTGGAGGTCCATGCGCGGCCGGAGCGGAGTCCTGCGGACCGGGCACAGCGTCGTCGACACCGCCTCGGGCCGCACCGCCTCGGCGACGGGGTCCACCGTCGTGCGGTTCGGCGAGCCGAGCGACGCGGAGGTCGCCGCGTACGTCGCCTCGGGCGAGCCGCTGCACGTCGCGGGGGCCTTCACGCTGGACGGCCGCTCCGCGCCGTTCGTCGACTCCATCGAGGGCGACCACGGCAACGTCATCGGCCTCTCGCTGCCGCTGCTGCGCCGCCTGCTCGGCGAACTGGACGTGTCCGTCACCCAGTTGTGGGTCTGAGCCGGGCCCGCCCGGCGCCGGGCGGGCCGCTCAGGCGGTCCTCGGGGCCGCCTCGTCGCCCACGGGCCCGGCGGCGCGCTCGGGGCCGTAGCCGAGCAGGGTGAGCACCAGCAGGGCGAGCACCAGCATCATGACGGCGAAGGCCGCCCAGCCCACCAGGCCGACGGCGACCGCGCCGAGCACCCCGTGCACGACCGCGCAGCCGATCAGCGCGATCCGTCCGACGCTCCCCGGCGAGCGGTCGCGGACCCCCGCCAGCAGGGCGACGAGCCCGCACACCACCAGCAGCAGGCCGCCGACGCCGCCCGTCGCCCAGGTCCCGGCGGCCATCGCCGCCGGGTCCAGGCCCGCGAGCGACATGTTCTGGTTCTCGGCGGTCATGGCCAGGGCGGTGTTGACGAGCACCAGCCCGGCCGCCTCCCCGAACAGCACGAGCGCGGTCACGATCGCCACCGGTCTGCGCGGCACGGCGCCACCCCCTGTTACCTACGGTACGTACGCACCGTGGACCCTACTGACGGGTATTCCTTCGGACAAGAGGTCGGACCGGCTCGTGCGCCGAGCAAAGAATCCACCGGCCGTTCGTAGGGAATCAACAAAGAATCGTCGTGAGGCGTTGACCATCAGGACAGAGACCTCCACCACACCGGATGGTTACTGTGCGGTTGAGGATCGCGGCGTACCGTGGTGCGACAAGGGATTTCACTACTGGGGCAAGCCTCGGATCACACTCCGTGTGGGCAAGCTCACCATTGGGGACAGGTCGTACGGCCGTGTCGGTAGTCCCTAAACTCAGCTTGTTTCGAGGAGGGAGTCATCGTGCGCAAGGTGCTCATCGCCAACCGTGGCGAAATCGCTGTCCGCGTTGCTCGGGCCTGCCGGGACGCGGGGATCGCGAGCGTGGCGGTCTACGCCGAGCCGGACCGGGACGCTCTGCACG
This sequence comes from Streptomyces sp. NPDC041970, assembly GCF_055588985.1. Lineage (NCBI taxonomy): Bacteria > Bacillati > Actinomycetota > Actinomycetes > Kitasatosporales > Streptomycetaceae > Streptomyces > Streptomyces sp. NPDC041970. The sequence continues at coordinate 3,902 of NZ_JBVJCD010000012.1, read as the reverse complement.
TCCGGGCCGCTGACGAGGCGTTCGCGCTGGGCGGTGACACCCCGGCCGCCAGCTACCTGGACATGGCCAAGGTGCTGCGGGCCGCCGCGGACTCCGGGGCGGACGCGATCCACCCCGGTTACGGATTCCTGTCGGAGAACGCGGAGTTCGCCCAGGCCGTCCTGGACGCCGGGCTGACCTGGATCGGCCCGCCGCCGCAGGCCATCCGCGACCTCGGCGACAAGGTCGCCGCCCGGCACATCGCCCAGCGCGCGGGCGCCCCCCTCGTGGCCGGCACCCCGGACCCGGTCTCCGGCTCCGACGAGGTCGTCGCGTTCGCCGAGGAGAACGGGCTGCCGATCGCGATCAAGGCGGCGTTCGGCGGCGGCGGGCGCGGGCTGAAGGTGGCCCGCACGCTGGAGGAGATCCCCGAGCTGTACGACTCCGCCGTCCGCGAGGCCGTCGCGGCCTTCGGCCGGGGCGAGTGCTTCGTCGAGCGCTACCTCGACAAGCCGCGCCACGTGGAGACCCAGTGCCTGGCCGACACCCACGGCAACGTGGTGGTCGTCTCGACGCGCGACTGCTCCCTCCAGCGCCGCCACCAGAAGCTCGTCGAGGAGGCCCCGGCCCCCTTCCTGACGCAGGAGCAGAACGACCAGCTCTACGCGGCGTCCAAGGCGATCCTCAAGGAGGCCGGCTACGTCGGCGCCGGCACGGTCGAGTTCCTGGTGGGCCTGGACGGCACGATCTCCTTCCTGGAGGTCAACACCCGCCTCCAGGTCGAGCACCCCGTCACCGAAGAGGTCACGGGCATCGACCTCGTACGCGAGATGTTCCGGATCGCGGACGGCGAGGAGCTGGGGTACGGCGACCCCGCGGTGCGCGGTCACTCCTTCGAGTTCCGCATCAACGGCGAGGACCCCGGCCGCGGCTTCCTGCCCGCCCCCGGCACCGTCACCACCTTCGCCCCGCCGACCGGCCCCGGCGTCCGCCTGGACGCGGGCGTCGAGTCCGGCAGCGTGATCGGCCCCGCCTGGGACTCCCTGCTCGCCAAGCTCGTCGTGACCGGCGCGACCCGCGAACAGGCGCTCCAGCGCGCCGCCCGCGCGCTCGCGGAGTTCACCGTGGAGGGCATGGCGACCGCCATCCCCTTCCACCGGGCCGTCGTCGCCGACCCCGCCTTCACCTCGGACCCGTTCACCGTGCACACCCGGTGGATCGAGACGGAGTTCGTCAACGACATCCCGCCGTTCGCCGTGCCCTCGGACGCGGACGCCGACGACGAGACGGGGCGCGAGACCGTCGTCGTCGAGGTCGGCGGCAAGCGCCTGGAGGTCTCGCTGCCGTCCTCGCTGGGCATGTCGCTGGCCCGCACCGGCCTCGCGGCCGGCGCGAAGCCGAAGCGCCGCGCGGCGAAGAAGGCCGGCTCCGCCGCGTCGGGCGACAGCCTCGCCTCCCCGATGCAGGGCACGATCGTCAAGATCGCGGTCGAGGAGGGCCAGGAGGTCAAGGAGGGCGACCTCGTCGTCGTCCTTGAGGCCATGAAGATGGAGCAGCCGCTCAACGCCCACCGCGCCGGCACCGTGAAGGGGCTCACCGCCGAGGTCGGCTCGTCCGTCACCGCCGGCGCGCTGATCTGCGAGATCAAGGACTGACCGCACCGCGCTCCGCGAAGGGCCCGGCCCGCACCCCCACGGTGCGCGCCGGGCCCTTCGTCGGCAGTGGCATCCTGGAACGGACGAGGGTCCGAGCAGCGGGAGGGACGGGAGCCATGCCAGGGGCGATCGCCGAGGGGACCAGCACGGCGCGGCCGCCGGTCCGGCCGATGCGCGCGGACGCGCGCCGCAACTACGACCGGCTGGTGGGCGAGGCCCGCAGGGCCTTCGCCGAACACGGCACCGACGCCTCCCTGGAGGACGTCGCCCGGCGGGCCGGGGTCGGCATCGGCACGCTCTACCGGCACTTCCCCAACCGGCACGCCCTGATGAACGCGGTCTTCCAGGACGCCCTGTGCTCGCTGCTGGCCCGCTCCCGCGAACTGGCGGGCTCGGACCGGCCGTGCGGGGCGCTGGTGGAGTGGCTGGGCGCGATCGTCACCCACGCCGGGGAGTACCGGGGCCTGGCCCGCGCGTTGATGTCCGCCTCGCGCGACGAGACGTCGGCGCTGGCGCAGTGCCATGTGCCGCTGCGGGAGGCGGGCGCGGGGCTGCTGCGCCGGGCCCAGGAGAGCGGGGCGGTCCGGGCGGACGTCTCCATCGACGACCTGCTCCAGCTCACCAACGCGATCGCGCTCGCGGCGGAGCAGTCGCCGGACGACCCGGAGCTGGCGGAACGGTTGCTGCGGCTGACGCTGCGCGGACTCAAGTAGCGCCCGCCCGGCCCACGACCGCCGACACCGCGCGGGCGGTCGCCGTAGCACCGCGCGGTCTCACGCAACAAGACCGCGCACGTGGCCGCCGCTTCCTGCACGGTTCACGCGGCCCCGCCGGGCGTACGCAACGAGGACGGGGCGTACGGCGGCGTGCCGCGCGGGCGCACGTAACCCGCTGCGCGGGCGGTCCCTGGTGCCGCACGGGTGCACGCGACCCGCCGCACACACGGCCGCTGCCCCACGCGACTCCGTCGGGCGTACGCGACGGAGCCCCGCAGCGCGGACGCACTCAACCCCACGCGGCGTCACGCAACCCCGCCGCGCGGACGCACGCGAGCCCGGTGCGCGGGTGGTCGCGGGCTGGCCGGTGGCGGGTCAGCGGCGTCGCAGGTCCGCGACCCGCGACCGTTCGCCGGGGGCGTCGGGCAGGGGGGAGGCGCTGCGCAACTGGGGGCCGAGGGTGCCGTTGCGGGTGCGCCGCTGGCCGGGGAGCGGCATGTCGCGGCGGGGCCGGCGGCCCGCGGGGGCGCCCTCCGCGCCGGTCGCCTCCGCCTCCGGACCGGCCACCGAGATCTCCACGCCCTGGTCCGCCAGGGCCTGCAACTCGGCTCCGGCGCGCTCGTCGTGGGGCGGGGGCTCGTCCGTCACGAGCCGGGTGATCAGCTCGGTCGGCACGGTCTGGAACATGGTGTCCGCGCCGATCTTCGTGTGGTCCGCCAGGACGACCACCTCGGCGGCGGCCTGCACCAGGGCCCGGTCGACGCTGGCCGAGAGCATGTTGGAGGTGGACAGCCCGCGTTCGGCGGTGAGCCCGCTCCCGGAGAGGAAGGCGCGGGAGACCCGCAGCCCGTGCAGGGACTGCTCGGCCCCGCTGCCCACCAGCGCGTAGATGCTCCCGCGCAGGGTGCCGCCGGTCATCACCACCTCGACCCGGTTGGCGTGGGCCAACGCCTGGGCGACCAGCAGGGAGTTGGTGACGACGGTGAGTCCGGGCACCCGCGCGAGCCGGCGGGCCAGCTCCTGCGTGGTCGTCCCGGCGCCGACCACGATGGCCTCGCCCTCGCCGACGAGACCCGCGGCGAGGTCGGCGATGGCCGACTTCTCCGCGGTGGCGAGATGGGACTTCTGCGGGAAGCCGGACTCCCGTGTGAGACCGCCCGGCAGGACCGCACCGCCGTGCCTGCGGTCGAGGAGTCCTTCGGCCTCCAGCGCCCGCACGTCCCGCCGTACGGTCACTTCGGAGGTCTGGACGACGCGGGCGAGCTCACGGAGCGATACCGCCCCGTTGGCGCGCACCATTTCGAGGATCAACTGACGACGTTCTGCAGCGAACACGGAACTGACAGTAACCTGACTGTCGCGGCTTTCTCAGCAGTTCGCACCGATGAGCAGAAGTTGTCCTCCCCAGGGGGGTCCCAGTGGTATAGGGGCCTTTGTGACGCCCTGCGGTGATCACCGGTCGGGGGGGGGGGGGGGGGGGGGGGGGGGGGGGGGGGGGGGGGGGGGGGGGGGGGGGGGGGGGGGGGGGGGGGGGGGGGGGGGGGGGGGGGGG
>NZ_JBVJCD010000011.1:123488-154970 GCF_055588985.1 Streptomyces sp. NPDC041970 | reverse complement strand
GAAACGCCCGGTTACATTCCGAACCCGGAAGCTAAGCCTTTCAGCGCCGATGGTACTGCAGGGGGGACCCTGTGGGAGAGTAGGACGCCGCCGAAAAATTTTTCCGGGAAAGCCCCGTGCCATTGGCACGGGGCTTTTCTGCGTTCACGACGTTCCGGCCGGCCGTTTATCGGTTGAGCGCGGGCCCGACGGGGGCCAGGATCAGGGCATGGACTACGTGATACGCGCGGTGCGGGCCGACGAATGGCCGCAGGCCAGGCGACTGCGGCTGGAAGCCCTGAAGGACCCGGTGGCCCCGGTGGCGTTCCTGGAGACGTACGAGGACGCCCTGGAGAAGCCGGACGCGTTCTGGCAGGAGCGTACGGCCAACGGGGCCGAGGACGGCGCCGGAAGCGTCCGCCAGTTCGTCGCCGAATCGCCCGAAGGGGCGTGGGTGGGAACGGCCACGGTCCTCGTCGAGCGGCCGGAGGACATCGCGCGCTTCGGAGAACCGGCCACGGTGAACCAGGGCCACCTGGTCGGGGTGTTCGTCCGCCCCGAGGTGCGGGGGACCGGGGTGACGGACGCGTTGTTCCGTACGGCGGTCGCGTGGGCCTGGTCGTTGACCGAGCCCCGGCTGGAACGCGTGCGCCTCTACGTCCACGAGGACAACCCGCGCGCCGCGGCCTTCTACCGGCGGTTCGGGTTCGCCCCGTCCGGCCGGCGCGTCCCGGCTCCGGGCGACGGGGGCGAGCTGGAGGTGGAGTACGTGCTGGGGCGGGAGGACCGGACGGCGTAGACCAGGGCCCGGCACGCCGGCGCCCGGTCGGAGACGGCGTTACGCGGGGCCGGGCGTCGGGACGTGCAGGGGGTCCGGCCAGCGGGCGCGGCCCTGTTCGCGTGAGCGGAGCAGGACGAAGGCGGCCATGCCCCGCTCCTCGCCCGCCGCCAGCAGCTCCGGGAGCTGGGGGAAGGGCGCCACGGCCGCGACATCGTCGAGGACGAGGGTCATTGGTGGGTCGAGCCGACCACCGGATGACCGTGCGGCCACGCGGCGGCCGTGCTCGACCACGTCTGCGGCGAGCGCGGTGAGGAGGGGCATGGCGCCGGGGCGGGCGCGCGGATCCTCGATGGGCTCGCCCACCACGTAGAGCGTTCCCCCTTCGCCCGCGAATGATGCCAGCGCGAGCGCATCCGCCCGGTTCGCCGTGCAGGCCTCCCGGATGTGCACCGTGGACAGCGCGGCGAACGCCCGTACCGTCAACTCCTGGGCCACCTCGCGGCGTTCCGGGTAGGCGCTGAGGGCCGACTCCAGCAGACCGGCGAGGCCGGACGCGGCCTCGGGGTGCGTACGGAGGAGGCGCACGGGCTCGTGGGCGCCGGAGCCGGCGGCCCAGCGGAGGACCTGGCGGAAGGGCCGGCCGTCCACCGCGGCGGCGTGCAGCCAGCACTGGAGGAGGGTCTGCGCCGTGTCGGCCACCGCAGCGTCGATGCGGGCCTGCGGGCGTACCGGGGCGAGCAGGGCGGCCGCGCGGGCGGCGGCCGTGTCGGGGTGCTCGCAGCCTTCGGTGGGCGACCAGTGGAGGCGGCCGGGGGTGTCGCAGAGGTGGCCCGGATCGTAGACGAGGACCGGCCCGATCTTCGCGCGGGCGTCCTTCGTCTCCGCCCAGACCGTGGGGTCCGAGGTGACGACCAGGACGGGGCCCTCGGCGTCGTGGACGGCTTGGACGGCGGTGGGTCGCCGGGCGGGCGCGGGGGCGTAGAGGAGGACGGGCGTGCGGGGCGGCGGGACCGGGGCGGGCGGCGCTTCCGCGAGGGCCGGCGGGGGGTCGTGCGGTGCCGGGGCGGCCTTCGGCGCGGGGGCTGCCGGTTCGGCCTCCGGCCCGTACGCCGTCGCTCGCGCGCGGGGGTGCGTACGGAGGTCCTCGCGGCGCCGTTCCCGTACACCGCGCCAACGGGCCACGACGCCGAGGGCGAACACCGCCAGGACCGCCAGCACCATCAACTCGCCGATGAACAGGCCCCAGAACAGCCCGTGACCGGAGAGCTGGGCCGGGGGCGTCTGCGGCCAGGCGGCGGCGAGGTCCTGGGGGGCGGTGGCCAGCTCGCGCAGGGCGAGGGGCGTCCGGGTGTACGTCACGCCGTCCGGCCAGGCCCCGTGCGCGAGGAGACCGGCCAGGCCCGTGGCCGTCCAACCGATCAGGGTGGCGGCGAGGAGGAGGCCCAGGAGGCCGACGAGCAGGCCGTCCGGGATGCCGCCGCTCTGGCCGTGGCCTCCCGCGGGGGCGGGGGCGGGCTCCCGCGCTGTCCGGCGTGCCACGTCAGGCCACCGTTGACTCTGACGACGCGTTCATCCGCTGCTGGTGCTCGATCCTGGCCGCGCGCTGCTCCGCCTCCAGCTCGGCGGCGCGTACGTCCTCGGGCAGCAGGTCGTCCGACGAGCCCTCGGTCATGGCGCGGTCGGTGAAGACCAGGGGGCGTTCGGCCTCGGTGATCAGGTGTTTCACGACCTGGACGTTGCCGTTGACGTCCCAGACGGCGATGCCGGGGGTGAGGGTCGGGATGATCTCGACGGCCCAGCGGGGCAGGCCGATGACCCGCCCGGTCGCTCGGGCCTCGTCGGCCTTCTGGGCGTAGATCGTGCGGGTGGAGGCCATCTTGAGGATCGCCGCCGCCTCCTTCGCCGCGGCCCCGTCGACCACGTCGCTGAGGTGGTGGACGACGGCGACGAAGGACAGGCCGAGGCGGCGGCCGAACTTCAAGAGCCGCTGGAAGAGTTGCGCGACGAACGGGGAGTTGATGATGTGCCAGGCCTCTTCGACCAGGAAGATGCGCTTCTTGCGGTCGGGCCTGATCCAGGTGTGCTCCAGCCAGACGCCGACGATCGCCATCAGGATCGGCATCGCGATCGAGTTGCGGTCGATGTGCGAGAGGTCGAAGACGATGAGGGGCGCGTCGAGGTCGATGCCGGCGCTGGTGGGGCCGTCGAACATGCCGCGCAGGTCGCCGTCGACGAGCCGGTCCAGGACGAGGGCGACGTCCAGGCCCCAGGCCCGTACGTCGTCCAGGTCGACGTTCATCGCCTCGGCGGACTCGGGCTCGGGGTGGCGCAGTTGTTCCACGATGTCCGTCAGGACCGGTTGGCGGTCGGTGATGGTCGCGTTCACGTAGGCGTGGGCGACCTTCAGCGCGAAACCGGAACGCTCGTCGAGCCCGTGCCCCATGGCGACCTCGATGATCGTGCGGAGCAGGGCGAGCTGGCCGGTGGTGGTGATGGAGGGGTCGAGGGGGTTGAGCCGGATGCCGCCGTTCAGCGCCGCGGCGGGGTCCAGGCGGATGGGGGTTATGCCCAGCTCCTGGGCGATGAGGTTCCATTCGCCGACGCCGTCCTCGCCCTGGGCGTCGAGGACGACGACCTGGCGGTCGCGGAAGCGGAGCTGGCGCAGGACGTAGGTCTTCTCCAACGCGGACTTGCCGTTGCCGGACTCGCCGAGCACGAGCCAGTGGGGGGCGGGGAGCTGCTGCCCGTACAACTGGAACGGGTCGTAGATGTAGCCCTTGCCGGAGTAGACCTCGCGGCCGATGATCACGCCGGAGTCGCCGAGGCCGGGGGCGGCGGTGGGGAGGTAGACGGCCTGGGCCTGGCCCGTCGACGTACGGACGGGGAGCCGGGTCGTCTCCACCTTGCCGAAGAGGAAGGAGGTGAAGGCATCCGACAATGCGGACAGGGGGTCTCGCATGGTGGGGGTGCCCTCTCTGCGTGCGGTTCGTGGGGGTGGCGGCCGGCTCGGGTGGTCGGGGTCGGGTGGTCGGGCCGGGGGTCAGCGGCGGATGCCGGTGGCGAACGGGAGCGTGTTCACGAAGGCCCGGTGGTGCTCGCGGTCGCACCACTCGAGCTTGAGGTAGGACTTGCCGGCCGAGGCGCGGATCGTCCGCTTGTCGCGGGCGAGGGCCTCGGGCGAGCGCGACGACACGGTGATGTACCCCACGAGGTTCACCCCGGCCGCGCCGCTGGCGAGGTCTTCACCCCGCTGGTCGAGCCGGCCGTGGGCGGCGATGTCGCGGGGGTCGACCGTGCGGTTCATCTTGGCCTGGCGGCTGGCCTCGGCATCGTCGTTCGTCTTCTCCGTCAACATGCGTTCGATGGCCACCTCGGTGGGTTCGAGGTCCATGCAGACGGCGACGGTACGGATGACGTCGGGTGTGTGGACGAGGAGCGGGGCGAGGAAGTTGACGCCGACGGGGGTCATCGGCCATTCCTTCACCCAGGCCGTGGCGTGGCACCAGGGGGCCCGCGTGGTGGACTCGCGGGTCTTGGCCTGGAGGAAGGTCGGTTCGACCGCGTCCAGTTCGGCGGGCCAGGCGTTGCGCTTGGTCATGGCCTGGATGTGGTCGATGGGGTGGTCGGGGTCGTACATGGAGTGCACGAGGGAGGCGAGCCGGCTCTGCCCGAGCGGCTGGCGTACCCGGATGTCGGCCTCGGCGAGGCGCGCGCAGATGTCGGTGAGCTCGCGGGCCATGACGACGGCGAGGCCGGCGTCGCGGTCGAGCTTGCGGCCGCCGTGCGGGCGGACGGCGCGGGCCATGGCGTTGGCCTCGGCGGCCAGTTCACGGCTGTAGTGCATACAGGCGACGAGGTAGGCGCGGTGCTGCTCGCTGGAGGTGGAGACCATGGACTGGAGCTGGTCGTAGGAGTCCTGGAGCCAGCCGGGGGCCGTCTTGTCGCCGCGCTGGGCGACGTCCTTGGCGTGCGCGTCGGGGTCGGCGGGGAGGGTGCGGGCGAGCATCTGGAGGCGGGTGACGAAGCCGTCGCCGTTGGCCACGTGCTTGAGGAGGGTGCCGAACCGGTCGACGAGCGCTTCCTGGTCCTCGCTGTCGCGGAGGCCGACGCCGGGGCCCTCGATCTCGATGGCGGCGGTGACGGTGCGCCGGTCGGCGTGGAGCAGGACGGCGATCTCGTCGGGTCCGAAGGGGGCCGCGAGCCAACTGATGCGGCCGATGCCGGGCGGCGGGCCGATCTCGACCTCCCGGCCGTCCGCGCTGACGCCCGCCTCCATCGCGCCGGAGCGGTAGGTGGTGCCGCGGCGCAGGGTGCGCTTGTAGCTGCGGTTGATCTCGAACCACTTGTAGAACGTCCGGTGGCGGTACGGGACGTAGACGATGGCGAGGGCCAGCAGGGGGAAGCCCACGAGGCAGACGATGCGCAGGGAGAGCACGGGGACGAGGAGTCCGCTCATCATCCCGAGGAACGCGCCGACGATGATGAGGGCGATCTCGCCGGTCTCGCGGTTCTTGCCGACGATCGCGTTCGGCCGGGCGCGGCCGATGAGATACGTGCGGCGGGGCGTCATCGTGTGGGACTGGGTCGTCAACGCGCTCCACCTCCTGTGTTCGAGTTGCCTGTGCTGCCGGAGCCGCCTCCGCCGCGGGAGGGCCGGCTGCTGTGGGGAGTGCCGGTGGGGCCGGACCCGCCGCGGGGCGCGGGCGCGGCACCCCCGCCGGGCGTACGGGAGCTGTGGGCGGCGACGCCTCCGCTGATCGGGTTGGCGGGCCGGGCGCCGCCTCCGCCGCTGTTCTGGTCGGTGCGGCCGCTGTGGGTCTTGATGCCCTGGGAGACGAGGGCGGCCGGGGAGCTGATCATGGCGGCGGCCTGGGAGCCGTCGGTGGCCTGCTTCCGGTTGGTGCGGGCGCCCTGGATCTCGTCGCCGAAGCCGGGGACGAAGCGGTAGATCATGGCGGAGGCGAAGATGGCGAGCAGGATGATGGCGAGGCCGGAGACGACGGCGGAGAAGGCGTCGGGGCCGTCCTCCGCGGAGAGCGCTCCGGCGAGGCCGAGCACGATCACGATGACCGGCTTGACCATGATCACCGCGATCATGATGCCGGCCCAGCGGCGGACGTGGCCCCACATGTTCTTGTCGACGAGTCCGGCGTAGACGACGATGCCGAGGAGCGCGCCGACGTAGAGCAGGGCGGCGCGGATGACGAGCTCCAGCCAGAGGACGCCGGCCGCGAGGATCGAGACGAGCGAGACGACGATCAGCATGACCGGTCCGCCGCCGATGTCCTCGCCCTTCTTGAGGGCCTCAGCGAACGAGCCGAAGAAGACGTCGGTCTGGCCGCCGGTGGAGGACGAGATGACCTCGGTGACGCCGTCGGTGGCGGAGACGATGGTGTACAGGACCAGCGGGGTGAAGGCCGAGGCGAGGACGGTGAGCCAGAGGAAGCCGACGGCCTCGGAGACCGCGGTGGTCAGGGGGACGCCGCGGATGGCGCGTTTGGCGACGGCGAGGAGCCAGAGGACGAGGGTGAGGATGGTGGAGGCCGCGAAGATGACGGCGTACTGCTGGAGGAACCTGGGGTTGGTGAAGTCGACGTTCGCCGTGCTCTCCACGGCCTCGCTGAGCTTGCCGACGATCCACGCGGCGGCGTCGGCGCAGCCTCGGGCTAGGGAGGAGAGGGGGTCCATCGCGTCGGTGGTGGGAACGTCCTGGGTGCGGACGCTGCCGCTTTCGCCGCCTTCGCAGTAGTCGCGTGCCGGCCCGGCGATCAACTCACAGGGGTCGCTGCTGCCACTTGGGGTCGGTGTGGGAGTGGGTGCGGCTACTGCCCGAGCTGCGAACCCGAGCAGGATGGGCTGAAAAGCTACTATGCCGATTCCGACGGACCAACGGCGTCCCTGCAGGCTACCGGGCATAAGTGAACCCCCCGAATTGGTTGACCGCGTCAGCGATCTCGTCCGATCCGGACACGGGGTTGTCACCAGTGACTGGAGTAGGCCCGTCCCGCTGACCGGTCTTGACTACTTTCCAATCGGAACCATCCCACTTCAACTTCATGGTCACGGTGAACCATCCGTTGGTCACGGGTTTCGTCGAAGCGTCTCCGGTCAGTCCGAAGAGGCCGGAGCACCAGACGTCCACTTCCGCGTCACTGGACGAGTAGGACTTCACCTTCGTCCCGGCCGGGATCGTGCGGTTGACGAAGGTGGAACCCGCAGGGGCGTTGCCGTGGGTGTCGAGGCCGATCTGTGCCAGGAAATCGGGCGAATAGTCGGCGTCGAACCCCGATTGGAGTGCCTCTGCGGCGCTGCTGTGAGCGACGGACCGCACGATGCCTCGGCGACGCTCCTTGTTGAACATCTCCACCGAGCCCAGCGCCACCGCGTAGTTCGCCGCCGCGCTCTGCGCCCCCTGCTCGTCGCGCGCGAAGCCGGAGGCGATGGCGCCGTTCCTGCCCCGGACCGGTGCGGTTCCGGTGGCCGCCGTGGCGTTGCCGTCCGCGGCTGCGGGGCTCTTGGCGCCGGAGGAGGCGTCGTCGTCGCTGCCACCGCCCCGGTTGGCCAAGGCGATGGCAGCGATGAGGAGGACCACGACCCCGGTGATCGTCACGAGGGAACGGGAATTGCGGGCGGGGCGGCGCCCGTGCGGGTGGCCCGCGTCGCCGTCGGGGAGACGGGTACGGGTCTGACGGGTGCCGCCGAGGGTGCTGTACGGGTCGGCCGAGCGGCCTCCCTGGTCCTTGCCGCGGTAGTCGTGCTCGTCGCCGGGGCTCATGCCGCGTACGCCCCCTCGGTCGTGTGCGGTTCCGCGCAGGACGACGGGAGGTGTGCTGGTTGCCGCTGGAACGCGGTGTGGTGACTCGACATCAGGGAGACGCAACCTCAGCCGGTGGGCGCGACGGGCGGACGGTGGGGGGTGGGCTGGGACGGCCCGGTACGGCGTGGCCGGTGGGCGGTCAGACGGCCATCCCGTACACGATGGTGAACAGGGTGCCGAGGGACCCGATGATGAAGACCCCCGTCAGGCCCGCCACGATCAGGCCCTTGCCCTGCTCCGCGCTGAACGTGTCGCGCAGGGCCGTCGCGCCGATGCGCTGCTTCGCCGCGCCCCAGATCGCGATGCCGAGGCAAAGGAGGATGGCGACGGCCATCACCACCTCGATCATGATGCGCGCCTCGTTGCCCAGCGTGCCGAACGGTCCCCAGTCCGGGGCGATTCCGCCGATGATGGTGGTGATGTCGCCCTTCTCTGCTGCCAGGATCATGTAAGTCACCGCCCCTGTTGGGTAGTTAGCTGCCTGTGCCCTTCTGGCACGGGTCGCCTTCTATCTTCGCTGATGAAACCGCGCTCGCACGACGTCTTCCCGGCTCTCTTTACCCGGATCTCGCACGCTTGACCGGTACGGCCACCCTGACCTGCGGAGCGACCGCCTCCTCCCGCACCCGCTCGGTTACTCTGTGTATCACGCGGTGTGACCAGGAGCAATGACGGGGGCCAGGGCTTCCGGAGGCGGTTGCAGCGTTCACGGAGCATGGCGTGTTCGTATGCGCCGTTCGAGAGCCGTCGGTGCGCCGGTCGGCAACCTGTTCGATGCTTCGTCAGGTTCGGGAGGGGAAGAGGGCGCTGTGCGAACGCCCTGCTGTGCCGATGCCCGTGGGGGTGTCGGGTGGGTCGGGACGCCGGCCGCGCGCACGTTCCCCTGCGCGGTGGCCGGCGGTGGGTCCCCTTCCTTCGGGTGAACTGCGCGGACGGCCGGGGGCGTCGCCTTCCCCGCCTCGGGCCGGGAATCACGGGATCGCCTCCGTACGGGCGTGACGTGCCGCGCGGTTGACCGGTGGCGCGTCGCGCACCCCGGATTTGACACAGTCCGCTCTCCACGATCAGGAGACGGGGTGAGCGGTGTGGGCGGAGAGACCGGGGTCGGGCAGCCGACCGGGGGGTGGAGCCGACTGCGGGAGCTGGCTGGGCCGGGAGGAGCGGCCGTACCGGCGGGGACCGGTGGTCCGGCGGGGCCGACCGGGGCGTCCGCCGGTGGCGAGTTGCGGCACAGCGGGGGCCCGTGGGTGCGGGCGGCCGGCGGCGCCGATCACCTGGTCACGCACCTCGGCTCCGTCCGGGGCGAGCTGGAGGCGGCCCACCGGGGTCTGAGCGCCGGGGCCGGTGTGCTGGGCGCGCTGACCGAGCTGGACGCGGTGCGGTCCTCGTGGGTGCGCCGGGTCGAAGAGGCGCGCGGCGAGTGCCGCAGCCTGGCCGAAAACCTGCGGGCCGTCGCCCGAGGCCAGGCGGAGGTCAACGAGGCGGTGAGGAGCGGCTTCGGGAAGGTGGGGACGCCGGGCGGCGGCGGAGCCCGGTGAGCGGGCGGAGCGGTGCGGAGGCGTGGGGGACGGCGTTGACGTGGGCCGCGTTACGGGAGGTGAGGTGCGCCGAGCTGGAGGAGGCCGCTGACGGGTGGGGCAGGGTGTGCAACCGCGCCGCCGCGGCTCGGGATCGCGTCGAGGGCCAACTCCTGCCGGGCCTGCGCGATACGCAGGCGGGGGAGGCGGCGGGGGCGGCCGTCGGGCGGTTGCGCCGGCTGGGGACGAACTTCCAGTACGTCTACACGGAGTGCGCTCTGCTGCGGACCACGTTGAACAGCCTGGCCCATGAGATCAAGACGCAGCAGCGGGCGTTGCAGGAAGCGCTGGACGATGCCGCGGCGTTGACGTACACGGTCCATCCGGACGGATCGGTGACGTATCCGGTGGGCGGCGAGGGCCTGGTCGACGGGAAGCCGCTGGCGGGCGGTACGGCGTCGGGGGTCTCCCATCCGGGCGTGACCACTCCGTCCGGGCTCGTCGCGCCCAACCCCCACGCGGGCAAGGCCCAGGACATCGCGGACCGGGTGGTCCGAGCGGTGCGGGCGGCGGCTGACGCGGACGGGCGGCACACGAGGCTCCTGCGGGGGCTGAGGGCTCAGGACGGCTTGGGCGTCTCCGCCGCGACCTGGACCGACGCCGCGGCGGACGCGGCGGCGGTGCGGCAGGCGGCCGGCGCCTACCTGCGGGACGCGATCCCGTACGACGCCACTCCGGCCGAGCGCAGGAAGTGGTGGGACGGGCTGACGGACGGGCAGCGCGAGGAGTACCTCGCGGTGTACCCCGATCGCATCGGCAACCTGGACGGGATCCCGGCCCTGGTCCGGGACGCGGCGAACCGGGACAACCTCCACCTGCTGATGGGCAAACTGGAGGGGCGGGACGACGAGGACGCGGCGACCGAACTGGCCGCGCTGCGGGAGATCGACCGACAGCTACGGGCGACGCCGAGGGTGGGAGAGCCGCCCATGTACCTGCTCGGCATCAGCGACGAGGGAAACGGCCGGGCGATCGTCGCCTACGGGAATCCGGATACGGCACGGAACGTGGCGGCGTACGTGCCGGGGCTGAACACGTCGTTGGACGAGCAGTTCGCGACGGACGATCTCAAGCGGGCGCGCGACCTGGCCATCGCCTCGAATCGCCACGGGGCGCCCGCCGCTGCCATCGCCTGGCTCGGGTATGACGCACCGCAGTCGCCTGACGGGCTGGGAAGCCTTGCCGTCGCGGTCGGGGGGAGGGCAGAGGACGGCGGTCGGTCCTTCCGGGAGTTCATGGCGGGAATCGAGGCGACCAACGGAAACGAGGAACCGCATCTGACGGCCATCGGCCACTCCTACGGTTCCCGAACCGTGGGGGCTGCTGCGATGCAGTCGGGCGGGATTCCCGGCGTCGACGAGGTGGTCTTCGTCGGGAGTCCAGGAGTGGGCGCGGACAGCGCCGACGAACTCGGAGTGGGCAGAGATCATGTGTTCGTCGGCGCTGCGGCCAACGACGTCGTGACCAAACTCCCGTCGAGGGGTCAAGCGGTCGTCGGGGCGGCTGAGATGTTGGTCGGTGGTCCGGCTGCCGCGTATTTCTTCGGTGATCTGGCCGATGCGGGAGACGACGACGTGTGGTTCGGCAAGGACCCGGCCAGCGAAGCGTTCGGGGCGAGACGGTTCGAGGTGGGGGCCGGACCGCCTTTGATCGGGAGCGGCGGGGTGACGGTCGATGCGCACTCGGAGTACTTCGACCCGCTCGCCGACATGACTTCGGTTGAAAACATGGCACTGATTACTTCCGGTCATGCCTATAAAATCAGAACGGAAGAGCCGCGCTGATGCTCCGAATCCGCAGGCTGAGTTTCCTCCTTCTTGCCTGGGTTCTGATGGCGGGGTGTGCTGAGAGGCAAGAGGAACCTATGGACATGCAACGTGCTGCGGAACGCGCTGATGAGGTTCTCGACAGCGTTCTTGCGGAGATCGAACCGAGTGTGCGTTGGGTACACGGCCCCACAACCACCGGAAGCTGCACGGTTACCCGTCGGAGAACGGTCATGACCATCGTCTCTGCTGAGCGAAGGGGGAGTCTGCTGGGGTTGGTCGACCGCTTTTGGCGAAAGGCGGGATACCGTATGACAGCGATCAATAATGATGTCGATGTCCCTGCGATCTATGCACAGACTCGCGACGGGTTCCAAGTCGGACTGATCGTCGCCGACAAGGGGCAGGTGCACTTCGACGTCTACAGCCCCTGCGTCCGCCGTTCCGAGGTGGCCGACTCCACCCGCAAGGCCACCGCGCCGCTCGATCCCGAGGCGGAGTTCATCCCTCGCCCCAACATCCACTCCGACTTCTGGTCCGCGAAGTCCGCGAGCGCTCCGGCCGCTCGGGGCGCCGGCGCGCCCTGGCCGTGAGCGGCGACCGGCATCCCGCGGCTTCGAGCAGCGAGTCCGGCCCCGGCGCGCGTGCCGCACGGGGTCGTCCTGGGCGGCGCGATCAGGATCAAGGGGCGCGTCCGGCCCCGTCGACGGGCGCTGGTCCACGCGTCCCCGCCAGGGTTCTCCGAGGCGCGAAGGGAGCGGCTCCGCGCAGGCCCGCCGTGCCCGTCACCCGTGGGGCTGACGGGAGGTCAGCGCCCCCGTGTGCTTCGGGTGCGCCGGTGATGTGCCGCAGATGACTCGCACACACCCGCGAAAACGTCTCTGAACTGTCCCTCGATGGGGGATGGTTGGAGGGTGCGGAAATTCTGGGTGTTCGGTGGCATCGGCGTCGGTCTGATCATGTGCCTCCTGGCGCTGCTCGTCGTCGGTACGTACTCCGCCGCCGCCGGTCTCGCCGGGGCGGGCGGTGGCGGGGCCGTCGCGTTGGCCAAGGGCGCGGTGCCGGCGCGGTTCCAGCCGCTCGTGCAGAAGTGGGGGAACCTCTGCCCCGCGATCAACCCCGCCCTGCTGGCGGCGCAGTTGTACCAGGAGAGCGGGTGGAACCCGAAGGCGCAGAGCCACGCCGCCGCGCAGGGCATCGCCCAGTTCATCCCCGGCACGTGGGCCACGCACGGGATCGACGGCAACAACGACGGCCGGCGGGACGTCTGGGACCCGGCCGACGCGATCCCCTCGGCCGCCTCGTACGACTGCGAGCTGGCCGGGTACGTGAAGAAGGTGCCGGGCGACGCGACGAGCAACATGCTGGCCGCCTACAACGCCGGGGCCTACGCGGTGATCAAGTACGGCGGTGTGCCGCCCTACGCGGAGACGCAGAACTACGTCAAGATCATCCGCTCGCTGGAGAAGAGCTTCGCCCGTCCGGTCGGTCGGGTCGCGCCGTCCCGGCAGGCGGCCGGGGCCATCTACTTCGCCCAGAAGAAGCTCGGCACGCCGTATCTGTGGGGCGGCAACGGGACGCCCGAGCAGCAGGGCCGGTTCGACTGTTCGGGGCTGACCCAGGCGGCGTACCGGACCGTCGGCATCGAGCTGCCGCGTGTGGCCAACGACCAGTACAACGCGGGTCCGCACCCCTCTCGGGACGAACTGCTCCCGGGGGACCTGGTGTTCTTCTCCGACGATCTGACCAACTCGCGGGCGATTCGGCACGTCGGGATGTACGTCGGTGGCGGCTATATGATCAACGCGCCGTACACCGGTTCGGTCATCCGGTTCGACAAGATCGACACGCCTGACTACTTCGGCGCGACGCGGGTCACCAAGGACGGCGCGGCCGCCCTTCCGACGGATCTGCCCCCGGCGTGACGGATGGCCCCCGTGCGGTGAGGCGGACTGACGGGCAGTCCGTCCCGGCCGCGACCCTGTGTGAAGCCCAGGCCCTGAGCTGCGACGACGAGTCACTCTTCGATAACGTCATGGTGATCATTCGGTGGAGAGCGGAACGCACACGACCGCCGGGCCGTTCCCTGGACGAGAGACGGGAACGGCACACGCACCGACCGCGCGTGCGGGGTGCGGCGCAGGGCGGTGGGCGCGCAGTGGCGTAACGGGATCGCACAGACCACGGGGGTTCGACCACGGCGGCGCGCAGAGACGCGCGTCGCAGCAGAAGCAGCAGACAAGGCAAGGGGCCGCAGCAGATGGCTGGACTCGAACTCGATGGGTCGAACCCGGACGTCAGTCTGCTCTACGACATCAACGGGCTGGCGAAGGCCGCTCCGACCTGGTTCGACCGGGTCATGGAGTTCGTCGGCGAGTACGGGATCATGATCGGCCTGGTCCTCGTGGGCCTGTGGTGCTGGTGGAGTATGCGCGGGCGCGGGACGGCCGAGGACGCGGTGACGGCGGCCGCGGCGATCGTCTGGGCGCCGCTCGCGGCCGCGATCGCGATCCTGATCAACGTGCCGATCCGCGGATTCGTCGAACGGCCGCGGCCCTTCAACGACCACGAGGGCCTTGACGTCCTGATCCACGGCAAGACGGACTTCTCGTTCGTCAGCGACCACTCCACCCTGGCGATGGCCATCGCCGTCGGCATCTTCGTGGCCAACCGGAAGTTCGGCTTCTACGCGATCGGCCTCGCGCTCTTCGCGGGCTTCAGCCGGATCTACATGGGCGTCCACTACCCGACCGACGTGATCGGCGGCTTCGCCCTCGGCACGGCCGTCACCCTCCTCCTGGCCCCGCTCGCCATGGCTCTGCTGACCCCGCTGATGGCGGCGGTCTCCCGTTCGGAGCGCGTCGGCTGGTTCGTCCGGTCCAGGAAGGCGGCCGCCGCGTACGCCGATCAGCCCGGCGGGGCGACGGGCATCGCCGAGCCGCGGCGCGGGTCCCGGCAGGGCGACCCCGGAGAGAAGGACCTCGCCGCCTGACGTCGTTCCGTCGTTCACGGACGGGGCACGCCGCCTCGCGCGCCTGTGGTCGGCCCGTACCGCCTGTGGTCGGCCTCGCGCAGGCGTAGTCCGTCCCGCGCAGGGCGGTCCGTCCCGCACCGGCATAGTCCGCTCTGTGCAAAGGCGGTCCGCCCCGCGCGGGCGACCGGCCTCCACCTGCCGCTTGCCCTCCGTACCCCCAGGTGCTCACGAGCGCCTGGGGGTACGTGCTGTGTCGGCTCCTCCGGGTCGGCCCGCGCCGCGCGGGCCCGGAGTGGGCCCGCGGGTCAGACGCGGGTGGTGTGCTCGGTGGCGTCGGTCCGGGCGCGGTCCCGCGATCTGCGTGCCGGTCCCGCCCAGCCGCAGGTGCAGCGGGCCAGGCAGAAGGAACCGCGCTCGATGGTGGTGGTGGTGTGCTCCGCCGCCTGGACGGTCGGCGGGGCGGTCAGCGGGGTGGGGGAGGCGTCGGCCGGGGCGGTCGGCTCGGTGGTGGCCGAGCGGGTGAGGGCGGACCGGAGTCGGGGGCGCGGGACGTCGGTGCGGGCTGAAACAGAAAGCTCCTCATGCACGGAACCACGGTACTGCGGACGGCCGCCCTCCGGGGGAATCGCGTCCTGGTCGCCCCCCGCCGCACCGCCCCCGCGCACCCGCCCGCTTCACCGCCCGCCGCACCCACCACACCCCCACCCGCCCCCGCCCCGCGTGACGGGGGGCGGGGGCGGTCGTTATGCGGGGCGGGTGAGGGCTGGGCCGGGCGGTAGTCGTTGGGGGTTGGCAGGCGATGGTGGTGCGGCAGTACAGGTACGGAGGCGGGGCGCGCGCTGCCTGCGCCCTCGCCGTGGCCGGGGTGATCGTGGTCACCGCCGGGTGCTCGAAGGGCGACGGCGGCGACGGTTCCGGGCAGCGCGCAGTGGCCGCGGAGCGTCCGCTCGACGTGCTCGGCCAGGCGGCGGACGCCCTCGTCGAGGCGGGCGGCGCGGAGACCCGTACGTCGATGGAGACGGTGGCCGGCGGGACGCGGGTGACGATCCGGGGGCAGGGCGCGTACGACTTCCGCAAGCAGACGGGGCGCATCAAGGTGGTGCTGCCCGAGGACGCGGCGGGTGCGGGCGGCCACCGGCCGATCACCGAGCTGCTGGCCCCCGGCGTGCTGTACATGAAGAACCGCGGCGCCGGGGTGCCCGACGACAAGTGGGTCCGGATCGACACGACCGCGTTGAAGGACGGCAACCTCGTCACCGGCGGGGTCACCGATCCGATGGCGGCCGCCGAGCTGCTGCGGGGCGCGGCCGGTGTGACGTACGTGGGGAAGTCCGAGCTGGCCGGGGTGACGGTGCATCACTACCGGGGCGTCGCGGATCTGGGCCGGGCGGCGCGGGCCGCCTCCGCGCTGTCGCGCGGGGCCCTGACGGCGGCGGCGAAAGGGTTCAGCAAGGACGCCGTCCCCTTCGACGCGTATCTCGACGAGGACGGCCTGCTGCGGAAGATCCGCCACCGCTTCAGCTTCCCCGCCGAGGGCGCGCAGGTGCCGGTGGTCTCGACGCTGCTGCTGTACGGGTTCGGACTGCCGGTCGCGGTGGCGCTGCCGGACGGGCAGGACATCTACACCGGCGCGATCCGGCAGAGCTGAGGCCGTGCCCGTGCGGACCGGTCGCGGGCGCCGAGGTGGGGCGGGCGGTCGGCGGGGCCGGTGGGGAGGGGGCGTGAATGGTCCGTCCGTGCCATGCGCGGCGCGTGCCGCGTTGCCTACGCTGGGACCGTCCCGTCGTACCCGGCGGGCGCGCGACGACAGCTCCGGCGCCCCGCCGCGTTGCCGGAGCGTCCGCGTACGACCCCGTATGCCGGACGTGCCCGCGCCGTGCGACGCACCGCCTCCCGCGGCCGCGCGCCGTTTCGCCGGGCGCCTCGGGCCGGCTCCGCGGCAGCCGGGGGCGGCGACGGGGGAGATCGATGACGCCAGGGAGAGGTGACGCAGGTGGTGACGCTCAGGGCCCCGAACGCTCAGGACCGTGTGGCCCTCGCCGAGATCGAGCTGTGCGGCGAGCTGATGATCGCCGCTTCGGCCGCGGGTGAGGAGCGCCTCAGCCCGGACCGGATCGACGAGGTCCTCAACGTCCGGGACGACGTGGCCGACGCTCCGGGTGACGACTCCTGGGCGGCGGTGGTCCCCCGGCAGGCCGCCCGCCGCAGGTGACGCGCGACCCGCGGCACGGCCCCGCGAACCGGGCGCCGGGCGGGCTGCCGCACCCGGCACCGGGGACCAGGGGGCAGAACCGGCCACTTCCAGCCACGCGCCGTGGCGGCCTCGACCTCCGGGTCCGCGCGGCCGTCCCGCTCCGTCCCGCGGCCGTGACCGGCGCCGGGGGTCAGGTGCGCAGCAGGCGGGCGATCGCCTTCGTGGCCTCTTCGACCTTCGCGTCGATCTCCTGACCGCCCTTGACCGCCGCGTCGGCGACGCAGTGGCGCAGGTGCTCCTCCAGCAGTTGGAGCGCGAAGGACTGCAGGGCCTTCGTGGAGGCCGAGACCTGGGTGAGTATGTCGATGCAGTAGACGTCCTCGTCGACCATGCGCTGGAGGCCGCGGATCTGGCCCTCGATCCGGCGCAGCCGCTTGAGGTGTTCGTCCTTCTGGTGGTGGTAGCCGTGGATGCCGCGGTCGTGGTCGGTGACGACCTCCGCGGCGGTCGCCGCCGGGTCCGGGGCCGCCGTGCCCGCCGATTCCGTGCCCGTGGTCCCGGTCGTGGTCATGTGCGTCCTCCGTCTGTCCCTACGTGGCCCCGCGCCGGCGCCGCGTCGTGCGGCGGTGCTCCGTCGCGCCCCGTGCCCCTGATACCCCTGCCGGGTATATCGTACCGAATCCCGCCGAAACGTGATCGGGGGTCCGTGCTGATCACTGTGCCCGATGGGCGACACTGAAGAACGCCGGTTAGCCGTGGCCGGATGATGCGCCTAGCATCAGCCTGACCGAACCCAATGCATCCGAGGACCCCACGTGCGCTTTCGTCTGACCCCCAGGGAGACGAGCTTCTACGACATGTTCTCCGCGTCCGCGGACAACATTGTCACGGGCTCGAAACTCCTGATGGAACTGCTCGGGGCGGATTCTGCCTCCCGAGTCGAGATCGCGGAGCGGATGCGGGCAGCGGAGCACGCGGGGGACGACGCCACCCACGCGATCTTCCACCAGCTCAACTCCTCCTTCATCACGCCGTTCGACCGCGAGGACATCTACAACCTGGCGTCCTCGCTCGACGACATCATGGACTTCATGGAGGAGGCCGTCGACCTGGTCGTCCTCTACCAGGTCCAGGAGCTGCCCAAGGGCGTCGAGCAGCAGATCGAGGTGCTGGCCCGCGCGGCGGAGCTGACCGCCGAGGCCATGCCGGGGCTGCGGACCATGGACAACCTCACCGAGTACTGGATCGAGGTCAACCGCCTGGAGAACCAGGCCGACCAGATCCACCGCAAGCTGCTCGCCCACCTCTTCAACGGCAAGTACGACGCCATGGAGGTGCTGAAGCTCAAGCAGATCGTGGATGTGCTGGAGGAGGCGGCCGACGCGTTCGAGCACGTCGCCAACACGGTGGAGACCATCGCGGTCAAGGAGTCCTGAACCTCGTGGACACCTTTGCGCTGATCGTGACCATCGGCGTCGCGCTCGGCTTCACGTATACGAACGGCTTCCACGACTCCGCGAACGCCATCGCCACCTCGGTCTCCACGCGGGCGCTGACCCCGCGGGCGGCGCTGGCGATGGCCGCGGTGATGAACCTGGCCGGGGCGTTCCTGGGCCAGGGGGTCGCCAAGACCGTCAGCGAGGGGCTCATCGCCACGCCCGTGGGGCAGAAGGGGATGGGCATCCTGTTCGCGGCGCTGGTCGGCGCGATCATCTGGAACCTCGTCACCTGGTACTTCGGCCTCCCCTCCTCCTCCTCGCACGCCCTGTTCGGCGGCATGGTCGGGGCGGCGCTGGCCGGCGGGACGGACGTGATCTGGTCCGGCGTGCTGGAGAAGATCGTCATCCCGATGTTCGTCTCCCCGGTCATCGGGCTGGTCGTCGGCTACCTGGTGATGGTCGGCATCATGTGGATGTTCCGGAAGGCCAACCCGCACAAGGCCAAGCGCGGCTTCCGGATCGCGCAGACGGTCTCGGCGGCGGGCATGGCGCTCGGCCACGGCCTCCAGGACGCGCAGAAGACGATGGGCATCGTGGTGATGGCCCTGGTCATCGCCGACGTCGAGGGCCCCAACGACGAGATCCCGGTCTGGGTCAAGATCGCCTGTGCGCTGATGCTCTCCCTCGGTACGTACGCGGGCGGCTGGCGCATCATGCGGACGCTCGGCCGCAAGATCATCGAGCTGGACCCGCCGCAGGGCTTCGCGGCGGAGACCACCGGCGCGTCGATCATGTTCGGCTCGGCGTTCCTGTTCCACGCGCCGATCTCGACCACGCACGTCATCACCTCCGCGATCATGGGCGTCGGCGCCACGAAGCGGGTCAACGCCGTGCGCTGGGGCGTCGCCAAGAACATCATCCTGGGCTGGTTCATCACCATGCCGGCCGCGGCGCTGGTCGCCGCGCTGAGTTACGGAGCCGTCTTCCTGCTCTTCGGCTGAGCCTCCCCGTACCGGAGCGATGCGCTCCGGGTGACACGTGTGGGTCCGCCCCCGCCCTCGTACGAGAGCGGGGGCGGACCCGTTGCGCCTTGTGGTGGCACCGCCATGCAGCACCGCAAGGCCGTTCCGGGGAGGCCGGGGCCGGTCCGGCCGGGGGTGTCCCCGGCCGGAGGGCCGCTCAGCCGAAGCGGCCGGAGATGTAGTCCTCCGTGGCCTGGACCGACGGGTTGGAGAAGATCCGCTCCGTCTCGTCGATCTCGATGAGCCGGCCGGGCTTGCCGACCGCCGCGAGGTTGAAGAACGCGGTGCGGTCGGAGACGCGGGCGGCCTGCTGCATGTTGTGCGTCACGATGACGATCGTGAAGCGCTCCTTCAGCTCGCCGATCAGGTCCTCGATGGCGAGGGTGGAGATCGGGTCCAGCGCCGAGCACGGCTCGTCCATCAGCAGGACGTCCGGCTCGACCGCGATGGCGCGGGCGATGCACAGGCGCTGCTGCTGGCCGCCGGAGAGGCCGGAGCCGGGCTTGTTGAGCCGGTCCTTGACCTCGTTCCAGAGGTTCGCGCCGCGCAGGGACTTCTCCACGACGTCGTTGAGCTGGCTCTTGCGGTAGCTGCCGTTCAGCCGCAGGCCCGCCGCCACGTTGTCGAAGATCGACATGGTGGGGAACGGGTTCGGGCGCTGGAAGACCATGCCGACCGTACGGCGCACGGTGACCGGGTCGACGTTCGAGCCGTAGAGGTTCTCGTCGTCCAGGAGCACCTTGCCCTCGACGCGGCCGCCGGGGGTGACCTCGTGCATCCGGTTCAGGGTGCGCAGGAAGGTGGACTTGCCGCAGCCGGACGGGCCGATGAAGGCGGTCACGGAGCGGGGCTCCACGGTCATCGAGATGTCCTCGATGGCCTTGTGGCTGCCGTAGTAGGCGGTGAGGCCGCTGATGTCGATGCGCTTGGCCATGGGAATCACTGCTTCTTTCGGGAGGTCGCTGTGGCCGCGTCAGCGACCGGTCTTCGGGGCCTTCCAGCGGGCGATGCCGCGGGCCACCAGATTCAGGATCATGACGAAGGCGATCAGCACCAGGGCGGCGGCCCAGGCGCGGTCGTAGGACGCTGCCTCGCCGACCTTGTACTGCTCGTAGATGTAGAACGGCAGTGAGGACTGGGCGCCTTCGAAGGGGTTCGTGTTGATCAACTGGCTGCCGAAGACCAGGAGCATGATCGGCGCGGTCTCGCCGGCGATGCGCGCGATGGCGAGCATGACGCCGGTGGTGATGCCGCCGATCGCGGTGGGCAGGACCACCTTCAGGATCGTGCGCCACTTCGGGATGCCGAGGGCGAGGGAGGCCTCGCGCAGCTCGTTGGGGACGAGCTTGAGCATCTCCTCGGTGGAGCGGACCACGACCGGGATCATCAGGATCGTCAGGGCGAGCGAGCCCATCAGGCCGGACGGCTCCAGCTCCGCGATCAGCATGATCGACAGGATGAAGAGGCCGGCCACGATCGACGGGATGCCCGTCATCACGTCGACGAAGAACGTGACGGCCTTGGCGAGCGAGCCCTTGCCGTACTCGACGAGGTAGACGGCGGTCAGCAGGCCGAGCGGGGCGGAGATCACCGTGGCGATGCCGACCTGCTCCAGGGTGCCGATCAGCGCGTGGTAGACGCCGCCGCTGGCCTCGGAGCCGAGGACCCCGGCCATCGAGTGGGTGAGGAAGTAGCCGTCGAGGCGCTCGGCGCCGCGGGTGGCGGTCGTCCACAGCAGCGAGGCCAGCGGGACGACGGCGACCAGGAAGCAGACCCACATGACGCTGGTGGCGAGGCGGTCCTTGGCCTGGCGCTGGTTCTCCACCACGGTGGTGGTGACGTAGGAGACGACCACGAAGAGCAGGGCGGCGATGATGCCCCACTGCACGCGGCTGTGCCAGCCGGCGGCGGTGCTGATGCCGACGGCGAGCGCGATCGACACGGCGGCGAAGCCGACCGGGGCCAGGCGGGGCAGCGAGCGGCTGCTGAGGCTGGACTTCGGTGCGGGGCCGGCGGGCGGCGTCGGGCGCTCGATGACGCCGGTGGGTGCGTGGCTCATGCGTTGGCCCCCGAGTACTCCTTGCGGCGGGCGATGATGAGCCGGGCCGCGCCGTTGACCAGCAGGGTGAGGACGAAGAGGACGAGACCGGAGGCGATCAGGGCGTCCCGCCCGAACGCGTCGGCCTCGCCGAACTTGGCGGCGATGTTCTGGGCGAACGTGCCGCCGCCGGGGTTGAGCACGTGCAGCGAGATGAGGAAGCTCGGGGAGAGGACCGTGGCGACGGCCATCGTCTCGCCGAGCGCCCGGCCCAGGCCGAGCATCGAGGCGGAGATGATGCCGGAGCGGCCGAAGGGCAGCACCGAGAGGCGGATGACCTCCCAGCGGGTGGCGCCGAGCGCGAGCGCGGCCTCCTCGTTCATCTTCGGGACCTGGAGGAAGACCTCGCGGCTGACGCTGGTCACGATCGGCAGGATCATGATCGCGAGCAGGATGCCGACGGTGAAGAGCGAGCGGGCGACGCCGACCTCGGTCTTCTCGAAGATGTACGTCCAGCCGAAGAACTGGTCGAGCCAGAGGTTGAGGCCCTCCAGGTACGGCACCAGGACGAGGGCGCCCCAGATGCCGTAGACGATGCTCGGCACGGCGGCGAGCAGGTCGATGACGTACGCGATGGGGGCGGCCAGCTTGCGCGGCGCGTAGTGCGAGATGAACAGGGCGATGCCGACAGCGATCGGAACCGCGATGGCCATCGCGATGATCGAGCTGACGACGGTGCCGAAGAGCAGGACCGCGATGCCGAAGACCGGCGGGTCGCCGGCCGGGTTCCAGTCGAAGGTGGTGAGGAAGTTGCCCTCGTTCTTCGATATGGCTATCGCGGAGCGGTAGCTGAGGAACACGGCGATCGACGCCATGATCACGAGCAGCAGGATGCCCGAACCGCGGGAGAGGCCCACGAAGATCTTGTCGCCCGCGCGGCCGGTGGACCGGGGGGGCTGTGGCGGGTCCGCCGGTACCGGCGGGGCCGGTGGCGTGTCTGTCGATGTGGTGGAAGCCATGGTCTTTCCGGTCTGTGTGGGGGAGCCGGGGGCTCCCCTGGCGGCGGTGCACCGGATGGGGATGGGGGGTGGCGGGCCGGTCCGGAGGGGTGCGCCGGGCCGGCCTGCCGGTGCTGCGTTGCGCCGGCGGCGCGAAGCCGGGGGCCCGCCGGGCGCCGAGGCGTCCGGCAGGCCCGGTCGGCTAGGAGAGCGCGGTGATGGTCTCGCGGACCTTCGCGTTGATCTCGGCCGGGATCGGGGCGTAGCCGGCGTCGGTCAGGATCTTCTGACCCGCGTCGGAGGCGGTGTAGCTGAGGAAGGACTTGACCGTGTCGAGCGTCTCGGGCTTGTTGCCGCTGTCGCAGACGACCTCGTACGTCACCAGGACGATCGGGTAGGCGCCCTCGGCCTTGGTGGTGTAGTCGAGGTCGAGCGCCAGGTCCTTGCCGGTGCCCTTGATCTTGGCGGCGGCGATGGCCTTGGAGGCGTTCTCCGAGGTGGCCTTCACGGGGGCGGTGCCGCCCGTGTTGATGTCCACGGTGGGGATCTGCTGCGACTTGGCGTAGGAGAGCTCGAAGTAGCCGATCGCGCCGTCGACCTGCTTCACCTGGGCGGCGACGCCGGAGGAGCCGGACGCGGCCTGGCCGCCGGGGGCGGGCCACTTCTTCTCGGCCTCGTACTTCCAGTCCTTCGGCGCGGCGGCGCTGAGGTACTTGCCGAGGTTCTGCGTGGTGCCGGAGTCCTCGGAGCGGTGGAAGGGCTGGATCGGCTTGTCCGGGAGCTTGGCGCCCTCGTTGAGCTTGGCGATCGCCGGGTCGTTCCACTTCTTGATCTTCGTGTCGAAGATCTTGGCGAGGGTCGACGCGTCCAGCGTGAGGCTGTCGACGCCCTCCAGGTGGAAGCCGATCGCGACCGGGCCGCCGACCATCGGGAGGTTGATGCCCTGGCCGGTCTTGCACATCTTCTTCGAGTCGGCGACCTCTTCGGGCTTCAGCGCCGAGTCGGAGCCGGCGAAGCCGACGGTGCCCTGGTTGAAGGCGACGATGCCCTCACCGGAGGACGAGGAGTTGTAGTTGATCTCCACGCCGGAACAGGCGGCCATGTAGTTCTTGACCCAGAGGTCCATGGCGTTCTTCTGCGCGCTGGAGCCGGAGGCGCGGAGCTGGCCCTTGGCCTTGCCGCAGTCGACGTCGGAGGCCGCGGTGGTCTTGCCGCCGGTGCCGGCCGTGCCGCCGTCGCTGTTGTCGTCCGAACCGCACGCCGTGAGGACCAGGGCGCCGGAGACGGCGAGGGCACCGAGCGCGGTGGCACGAAGCCGGTTCTTGCGCTGAAGCTTCACTTTTCGGGTGTTTCCTTCCAGGAGCCGCCGGGTCTGCTCGTTCTGCGGCGGCGTGCGATGAGGAACGATGCTTCGGCCGGACGCCGCACACCGTGTACGTCCGAAATTAGGCAGAACAGGTGAAGCCGCCTACGGGGGAGGATGAACGGCGGGTGAACCGTATCGGGCAGGCGCGTGCGTCGCCCCAGCTCGTCAGGGAGCGGCGAGGGTCGCCAGCAGGGCGGTGAGCTGGGCGTGGTCGCGCGGCTGGGTGAGGCGGGCGCGGGCGGCCTCGGGCGGCAGCCACAGGAGGCGGTCCACCTCGCGGTTGGCGGTGAACGAGCCGCCCGTCGCACGGGCGGCCCAGTAGGCGACCTCCTTGGGGCGGCCGTCCACCAGGTAGTGGGCGGTGGGGAGCCGCGCGCCGGGGGCGCAGTGGTGGCCGGTCTCCTCCAGCACCTCGCGCACCGCCCCGGCCAGCGGGTCCTCGCCCCGCTTCAGCTTGCCCTTGGGGAAGGACCAGTCGTCGTACCGGGGCCGGTGGACCAGGCAGACCTCGATGCCGCCGCCGTCCGGGGCGCGCCGCCACAGCACGCACCCGGCGGCGCGCACGGTCCCGCCCCCGGCCCCGGTCCGGGTCATGGCGCCACGGCGGCCGCCGTGTACGGCCAGCTCTCCCGGAACACCGCGCGGGCCGCCCCCACCTCGTGCCGCTGGTCGGCGTGGAGCACCCCGAGGGCGTACGCCGTGGCCGGGGCGATCCGGGGGGTGCGGGCCGCGGCCGCCGCCGCGGAGGCGGCCTCCACCGCGTCCCGGTGCAGGTCGAGGGCGCGCCCCGCACCGGCCAGGGCCGGGTCGGAGGCGCCGAGGACGACCTCGTGGGCGTACCGGTGCAGGCGCAGCAGCAGGCGGGCCTGGTGCCAGGGGCCGTCCTGGGCCTCGTTGTACGGCCGGGCCGCCCCGTCGGGCGGGAGGGCGGCGATCGCGGCGAGGAGGCGCTGCTCGGCGCGTTCGGCGGGCTCCAGGAGCGCCTGCGCGGTGCGGTGCGGGGCGTCGGGGGAGAGCGGTACGTCGGAGGCCAGCAGCGCGACGGCGTCGGCGACCGCGTGGAAGCGGGAGGAGCCGAGGGCCTGGAGCGCGGCGGAGTGGGCGCGGGTCCGGGCGAGGGTGAGGCGGCGGTCGAGCAGGGCCGCGGCCCGTGCCGCCCCGACGCCGAGCGCGGCGCGGCCCTGGGCGTCGGCGGTGTCGCGGGCGCCCCTGGCCGCGGGGAGGGAGGCCCCCGAGAGGTGGTGGAGGGCCTCGACGAGCCGGGTGAGGCGGCCGGCGTAGGCGTGCTCGCGGGCGAGGACGCCGGAGAGCCAGACCAGCTCCGCGCGGACCTGGTCGGCCCAGAGCGGGTCGAGCGCGCAGCGGAAGGTGTGCAGGGTGCCGCTGATCCGCCGGGCCGCGCGGCGCAGCGCGCGGGTGGCGGCCTCGGCGTTGTGGCCGCCGGCGTCGGAGGGGGCGCTGTGCTCGTGGAGCAGGCGCAGGCTGCGCAGGAACTCCGCGGCCTGTTCCCGGAGGTAGGGGGCGAGGGCGGCCTCCGCGGTCGGCTCCCCGGCGGTTCCGGCCCGCTCGTACCGCTCCGGGAGCTCCTGCCGTTCCCGCCGCTCCGCGAGGCCGGTGGGGCGTGCGGTCCGCGCGGGCGCTCTGCCGGCGGGGCGTACGGCGGGGTCCGCGAGGCGGACGTGGGGGGTCGCCGCGGCGGCGGGCGCGCCCGGAGCGGGGTCCGGGGGCGCGTCCGTCGTCGGCCTGGTCGTCGTCTGCTGGTCAGGGCGTCGCACGCCGGCGCCTCCGGGCGTCAATGAGCATTTCCTGGACGTGCCGCAGCGGCTGGCCGTCCGCGTCCGTGGCGTGCCGGGTCCAGTTCCCGTCGGGGCCCAGGCGCCAGGAGGCGGTGGTGTCGGCCATGCCGGTCTCCAGGAGTCGGCTGAGTGCGGCGCGGTGGGCGGGGTCGGTGACCCGGACCAGTGCTTCGATCCGGCGGTCGAGGTTGCGGTGCATCATGTCGGCGCTGCCGAACCACACCTCGGGCTCGCCTCCGTTGCCGAAGGAGAAGATCCGGGAGTGTTCGAGGAAGCGGCCCAGTATCGAGCGGACCCGGATGTTCTCGGAGAGCCCGGTGACGCCGGGGCGCAGCGCGCAGATCCCGCGCACCCAGATGTCGACGGGGACGCCGGCCTGGGCCGCCCGGTAGCAGGCGTCGATGATCGCCTCGTCGACCATCGAGTTGACCTTGAACCGCACGTAGGCGGGGCGGCCGGCGCGGTGGTGGACGACCTCCTTGTCGATGCGGGCGATCAGCCCGTCCCGCAGCGACTTCGGGGCGACCAGGAGGCGGCGGTAGGTCTCGCGGCGGGAGTATCCGGAGAGCCGGTTGAACAGGTCGGAGAGGTCGGCCCCGACCTGCGGGTCGGCGGTGAGCAGGCCGAGGTCCTCGTACAGCCGGGCGGTCTTGGGGTGGTAGTTGCCGGTGCCGACGTGGGAGTAGCGGCGCAGCGTGTCGCCCTCCTGGCGGACGACGAGCGAGAGCTTGCAGTGGGTCTTCAGCCCGACCAGCCCGTACACGACGTGGCAGCCGGCCTCCTCCAGCTTGCGGGCCCACTTGATGTTGGCCTGCTCGTCGAAGCGGGCCTTGATCTCGACGAGGACGAGGACCTGCTTGCCGGACTCGGCGGCGTCGATGAGGGCGTCCACTATCGGGGAGTCGCCGGAGGTGCGGTAGAGCGTCTGCTTGATCGCCAGCACGTCCGGGTCGCCCGCCGCCTGCTCCAGGAACGCCTGGACGGAGGTGGAGAACGAGTCGTACGGGTGGTGGAGCAGGACGTCGCGCTCGCGCAGGGCGGCGAAGACGTCGGGTGCGGAGGCGGACTCGACCTCGGCCAGGTCGCGGTGGGTGCCGGCGATGAACTTGGGGTACTTCAGCTCGGGCCGGTCCAGCGAGGCGATGGCGAACAGCCCGGTCAGGTCGAGCGGTCCGGGCAGCGGGTAGACCTCCGCGTCGGACACCTTGAGCTCGCGGACCAGCAGGTCCAGCACGTACGGGTCGATGGACTCCTCGACCTCCAGGCGGACCGGCGGGCCGAAGCGGCGCCGCATCAGCTCCTTCTCCAGGGCCTGGAGGAGGTTCTCGGTGTCGTCCTCCTCGACCTCCAGGTCCTCGTTCCTGGTGACCCGGAACATGTGGTGCGCCAGCACCTCCATGCCGGGGAACAGCTCCTCCAGGTGGGCCGCGATGACGTCCTCGATGGGCACGTACCGCTGGGGCGACGCCTCCAGGAAGCGGGTCAGCAGCGGCGGGACCTTGACGCGGGCGAAGTGGCGGTGGCCGCTGACCGGGTTGCGGACGACGACGGCGAGGTTGAGGGAGAGCCCGGAGATGTACGGGAAGGGGTGCGCGGGGTCGACGGCCAGCGGGGTGAGGACCGGGAAGACGCGCTGGCGGAAGAAGGTGAACAGGCGGGCCTGCTCCTTCTCGGTCAGGTCCGGCCAGCGGATGAGCTGGACGCCCTCGTCGGAGAGGGCGGGGGCGATGTCCTGCTGGAAGCAGGCGGCGTGCCGGGCCATGAGCTCGCGCGAGCGGGTCCAGATCAGGTCCAGCACCTCGCGGGGCTGGAGGCCGGAGGCGGAGCGGGTGGCGACGCCGGTGGCGATGCGGCGCTTGAGGCCGGCCACCCGGACCATGAAGAACTCGTCGAGGTTCGAGGCGAAGATGGCGAGGAAGTTGGCCCGTTCCAGGACCGGGGTCGTCGGGTCCTCGGCCAGCTCCAGGACGCGTTCGTTGAAGGCGAGCCAACTGCGTTCGCGGTCCAGGAAGCGGCCCTGGGGCAGCTCGTCGCCGTCCCGGTCGGGCTCGTAGGCGTCCGCGTCGCCGTCGAGGTCGGGATCGAGGTCGGGGGCCGTCGAGAGGCCGGCCCCGGCCGAGGAGGGGGTGGCCACGGCGTGCGGCCGGTGCGCGGCGAGGGAGCCGACGGACGGCTGGGCGGGCTGGAGCGGGACCTCGGAGCTGGGCTGCTGGCTCATGGACCCATTGTTCCGCGCGGAGGGCCCCTGGGGCGCGTCGGAGCCGGGAACGGTCGCGGAAGGCCCGGAGAACCCGGAGTCACGGCCGGGGTCGCCGGGGGCGGGGCGCCCGTGGGCCTTCCCCCCGGCTCTCCCCTGGCGGCGGGGGGCGGGCACGGCTGGCTGCATTCCGTGAGCGTCGCAAGGGCGTCTTAATGGCTGGTAACGGCGACATGTCGTCCAGGAAGCGGTGTGCCTGCGGATGGGGCGCGCGCCCCCCGGTGCGCGCACGCCGTCCGGGCTCTCCCGGTGGCGGGCGCGGCGGGTCGCGCGCCGGTGGTGCGCCCCCGGTGGCGCGGTGCGGCGACGGGGCCGCGACGCAGCAGGAGCGGCGTCATGTGACGCCGCTCCTGCGGGAGTTCGTAGGACGGTAGGGCGGAACCGGTAGGGCCCGGCCCGGTGTGTCAGGAGTGTGCCGCGCGTTGGGCGCGCAGTTCCTCGTTGATGCGCTGCGCCTCTTCGAGCTGGTCCTCAAGGATGACAATGCGACAGGCGTCCTCGATCTTGGTGCCCTGGTCGACGAGTTCGCGGGCGCGGGCGGCGACGCGCAGTTGGTAGCGGGAGTAGCGGCGGTGGCCGCCCTCGGAGCGCAGCGGGGTGATCAGGCGGTTCTCGCCGAGCGCGCGGAGGAAGGCGGGGGAGGCGCCGAGCATGTCTGCGGCGCGGCCCATGGTGTAGGCGGGATAGTCGTCGTCGTCGAGGTTGTCGACGGGGCGGGTACTGCGAGGGGGCATAGCACCTTCTCTTCCGGGGACACGTCGGGGGGCCCGAGTGCCGTACGGCACTCGGGCCCCGAGCTTTCAACACCATCTGCCGGCTGACCGCGCCGGCCTTCTTGTTCCGCCGGTCCGCCCCGGAGGGCGGGAGAGCGGGGATCGCGGATGCGTGACCGGGGACCACCTTCCGTTCTGGGGCCTGCGGTGTCCCGAGCGGAGTCTTCCTCGCTCAGGCGATCCTGATGGCGTCTGCTCCTTACCTTGTTCGATCCTGCTGATCTTGCTACTGCGGGTACTGCGGGTGGTGCTACTTCGGATACTGCGGTGTTGCTGGTGACACGGGTACTGCTCGCGGCCCCGAGGGCCGCTCGGCCCGGCGGTCAGCGGGGGAACCCATCGGTTCCGGCTCCCTCGCTCCACCGCCGTTCCGCTTACTGCTCTGACCTGCTCGCACGGCAGTTCATGTCTGCCGTGCCCTCTTTTCTGTCCGGCTACGAGAAAACAGTAACCCCACGCGCAGTCGGATGTCTACTTCAGCCACGACAGATTTTCCTCCGGGGCCGCGAGGGGTCTTCTGCCGCGCCGACGCGCGGGAAGCTGTCCCGGCCGGGCCGGGAACCGCCGGTCCGCCGCCCCGCGACGCGCCTCTCGGGACTCCGTGCGGTGGATCAGGACTCCGTGCGGTACATGAGGTCCACCTCGTGCGTGGTGAAGCCCATCCGCTCGTACACCGCCACGGCCGCCGTGTTGTCCGCGTCCACGTAGAGCATCGCGGTGGGCAGCCCCTCGGACGCCAGGTGGTGCAGGCCGATCGAGGTGAGCGCCTTGCCGAGGCCGCCGCCCTGCGCCTCGGGGCGGACGCCGACCACGTACACCTCGCCGAGCCGCTCCTCGGCGTGCACCTTCGTCCAGTGGAAGCCGACGATCTCCCCGTCCCGCTCGGCCAGGAAGAACCCCTTCGGGTCGAACCAGGGCTCCGCCGCGCGGTCGTCCAGGTCCTGCTGGGTCAGCGCGCCCTGCTCGGGGTGGTGGGCGAAGGCGGCGCGGTTGACCGCGAGCCAGGCGGCGTCGTCCTCGCCGGGCGTGAAGGTCCGCACCGTGACGCCCGGAGGCAGCACCGGCTCCGGGAGGTCGAGCGGGACCAGGCTCCGCCGGAGCTGGCGCAGCTCGCGGAAGAGGGAGAGGCCGAGGACCTGGGCCAGGTGGCGGGCGGCGGAGCTGCCGCCGTGCGCCCAGACCCGCAGCCGCTTGCCGGTCGCGGCGAGGAGTGCGGCGCCCAGCGCCCGGCCGTGCCCGTTGCCGCGCCGGCCGGGGTGGACGACCAGCTCGGCGGCGGGGGCCTCGACCGGGTCGGCGTCCTCCAGTTGGGCGTATCCGGTGAGCGTGCCGTCGACGGTGAGCAGGAAGTGCCGTACGCCGTCGCGGTGTCCGCCCCGGATGCGGAGCCGGCCCTGCTCGGATACGGCCTGCCGGCCGTCGAAGCGCGCTGCCGCGTCCAGCAGGGCGAGGACGGCGTCGGCCCGGGCGGGGTCGAGCGCGTCGACGGTCTGGATCTCGCGTCCGGGGGAGGGGAGGGGTACGTCAGTCGTCATGCCTTCGAGCGTACGGCGGAGGGGGGCGCGGCAGGAGGGGAAGGGGTCCGGCCGGGGGCGGTGGTTCCGCCCCGTTGACGATCCCTGCGGCCGATGGGCGATGTGGGCCGATATGAACCACTGCTGACGCGCCATTTGGCCGGATGGCAACCAGTCCGTAACCCCGAACACCTGTCGCGCTACGCGCGTTGACCCTAGGCTGCGGCACGCAGGATCTCAGACGTGACACCAGTGACACCACAAGGGGACCGATGCCAGCGAACCCGCAGAAGAACCGTACGCCCCGGCGGGTGCTCGCCGCCGCGGCCGGTCTGGCCACCGTGGGCGCGCTCGTCGCCGCGATGCCGGCCGACGCCCGGAGCCAGAGCCAGGGCCACGGCCACCAGCCGGCCACCGTCGACGTGCAGTTGCTGTCCTTCAACGACCTGCACGGCAACCTGGAGCCCCCGGCGGGTTCGGCCGGCGCGGTCTCCGAGCGGCAGCCCGACGGCTCGGTGAAGGCGATCCCGGCCGGCGGCGTGGAGTACCTGGCGACCGCGCTGCGCTCCGCGCGCCGGGGGAACCCGTACTCCGTCACGGCGGCCGGCGGCGACATGGTCGGCGGGAGCCCGCTGCTGTCGGGCCTCTTCCACGACGAGCCGACGATCGAGGCGCTGAACGGCCTGGACCTCGACGTCTCGGCGGTCGGCAACCACGAGTTCGACGAGGGCGCGGTGGAGCTGGCCCGCCTCCAGAACGGCGGCTGCCACCCGGTCGAGGGCTGCTACGAGAAGGGCGAGAAGTTCCGGGGTGCGGACTTCCCCTACCTCGCGGCCAACGTGACCGAGGAGCGGACCGGCAAGCCGCTGCTCAAGCCGTACACCGTCTGGAAGAAGAACGGCGTCCGGATCGGCTTCATCGGCGTGACCCTGGAGGGCACGCCGGACATCGTCACCGCCGCGGGCGTCAAGGGCCTGGCGTTCCACGACGAGGTCGAGACGATCAACAAGTACGCCAAGGAGCTGGAGCGCCAGGGCGTCAAGTCGATCGTGGCGCTGATCCACGAGGGCGGGGCCCCGGCCTCGGCCGCGTACAACGACGACTGCGACAGCCCCGGCGCGGGCGGCGGCATCTCCGGGCCGATCGTCGACATCGCCAAGGGCATCACCCCGCAGGTGGACGCCCTGGTCACCGGCCACACCCACCAGGCGTACGTGTGCACCGTCCCGGACCCCGCGGGCAACCCGCGCATGGTCACCTCGGCCTCGTCGTTCGGCAAGGTGTACACCGACACCACGCTCACCTACGACCGCCGCACCAAGGACATCGTGCGTACGTCGGTGGAGTCCGCGAACCACGTGGTCACCCGCGACCGGCCCAGGGCCACCGACATGACGCGCCTGATCGAGCGCTGGAACAAGCTGGCCGCTCCGGTCGCCGGCCGGCCGCAGGGCTGGATCAGCGCCGACATCGAGGGCCGCGGTTCGACGGCTCTGGAGAAGCCGCTGGGCAACCTCATCGCCGACGCCCAGCGCGAAGGGCTCGCCCCGGCCGACAAGGGCGGCGCGGAGGTCGCGTTCATGAATCCGGGCGGCATCCGCGCGGACCTGGTGCACAAGGCGTCCGGCAGCGAGGGCGACGGGGTCGTCACGTACGGCGAGGCGTTCACCGTGCAGCCGTTCACCAACATGATGAACGTCGTCGACCTGACCGGCGCCCACCTGATCGCCGCTCTCCAGCAGCAGGTCAGCGGCGCCAACGAGGCCGGTCCGAAGATCCTCCAGGTCTCGAAGGGCCTCACCTACACGCTCGACCTGACGAAGACGGGCGCGGCCCGCGTGGTCACCGACACGATCCGGCTCAACGGCGCGCCGATCGACCCGGCCCGCACCTACCGCGTCGCGATGAACGAGTTCCTCGCGGGCGGCGGCGACGGCTTCCCGGCGCTCGGCAAGGGCACGAACAAGCTGGTCGGCGCGTCCGACCTGGACGTGTTCAACGCCTACCTGGCGGCCCACTCGACGGCCTCGGCCCCGCTGGCCCCGCCGGCCACGGACCGGATCACGGTCATCCGGTAGGCGCGTCACGCGCGAAGGGGGAGGGGGGGGGGGGGGGGGGGGGGGGGGGGGGGGGGGACGCCCCCCCCCCCCCCCCCCCCCCCCCCTCCCCCCTTCCCCCCACCAACCCCCAT